>CAYOAY010000022.1:0-17212 GCA_964402155.1 uncultured Muribaculaceae bacterium
AGAAAGGATCAATCAAATAGATTAATAATTTCTATAAGATTGATTATACGAGGAAGATGAATTATGGTTATTCGTGAAAGGTATTTAAAATTAATTAGACCATTTTATGATCAAGAGTTAATTAAGGTATTAATTGGTATTAGACGTTCTGGAAAGTCCGTTATTTTAAAACAAATAATAGATGAGTTAAAAGAAAATAATATAGATGATAATCATATTATTTATATTAACTTTGAAGATTATGATTATGAAGAATATACTGATCCTAAAAAATTAAATAATTATGTTAAAGAGAAGATAATCGATGATAAAAAGTATTATATATTATTTGATGAAATACAAAATGTTGATAAGTGGGAAAAGGTTGTTAATTCACTTAGAGCAACAAAAAACACATCTATTTTTATAACTGGTTCCAATAGTGATTTATTATCTAGTGATTTAGCAACTCATATTGCTGGAAGGTATGTAAGTTTTAAAATAACTCCATTTACATTTGATGAAATATGTAAATTGTTAAACATTACAGATAATAGAGACGTTGAAGACACATTTAATGATTATATTAAATGGGGTGGAATGCCACAAAGATTTATGCAAAAAGATGATATGTCAAGAAAAAATTATTTAAATGATATTTATGATTCAATAATAATAAAAGATATTGTAAAAAGATTTAATATTAAAGATATAGATTTATTAAATAGAATAGTTACTTATATTTTAACTACTCCATCTCAAATGTTTTCACCTGATAGTTTAAAAAAATATATGCAAAGTGATTCTAGAAATGTATCATTAGAAACATTATATAATTATCTTGATTACATAACTCGTGCTAATCTTATTTCAAAAGTAGAAAGATATGATGTTAGAGGTAAAAGAATTCTTACTGGGAAATATAAATATTATTTAACTGATTTAGGCTTTACTAATATTTTAAGTGAAGGTAAAAAAGAACAAGTCGGAGCTTATTTAGAAAATATTGTTTATAATGAACTTATTGCAAGAGGTTATAATGTTAATATTGGTACATTAGAAAATGGAGAAATAGATTTTATAGCAACAAGGTTTAATGAAAAAATATATATTCAAGTTACTTATATCTTAAGTGATGAAACAGTAATTGATAGAGAATTTAATGCTTATAAAAGAATAGAAGATAACTATCCAAAATATGTTCTTTCAATGGATAAATTTGATTTATCCCAAAATGGAATAATTCATAAAAATATAATTGATTGGTTGTTAGAAAAATAAATGTATTTAATTCTTTATACATTAATAACAAAATAGGATGTTAAAAAAAGAGTGAGTAATAATGAAGTTTTTGCTTTGTGAATACTAAATACTTACTTAAACAATAGAAATTTTAAGAAAAAATAATGTGAATTTTGATGATATATTGTTTAATACTAATAAATTAAATTAACTTTTTGGAGAAAGTACGATAGTGTAAAAATGCTTCGGAACCCAAAAATTATTTCAATCACTAAATGTTAATCGCTCCCGGATGGTGCGTTCAATAAATTATTCTGGATGAAAATGTAGAAAGCTTCATCATATGATGGAGTTTTCTTTTCTTTTGTTTTGTTTAAAATCCACATAATTTTAATATTTAAAGAATACATCTTTTAATAATTCCATAATTATAATATAATCATTATATGATATATTTATATTAGTATAAAATAAGCAAGTAGGAGGCGTAAGATATGTACTATAATAAAAATATAGAAGATGTTGAGAAAGAATTGCAAACAAGTAATAATGGTTTAACTAAAAAAGAAGTTATTAAAAGAAAACAAATATATGGAAAAAATACATTACCTAAAAAAGAAAAAGATAGTATTTTAAAAATATTTTTAAATGAATTTAAAGATCCAATGGTAATTTTATTATTAGTAGCTATATTAGTATCTTTAGTTGCTGGCGAAAAGTTAGATGCTATTGCAATATTACTTATAGTATTAATAGATGCTATTATGGGTACATATCAAGAAAATAAAGCAAATAATACCGCTGATGAGTTATCAAAACTTATAACTACAAAAGTAAAAGTTATTAGAGATAATGATATTATATCTATTAATACAGAGGATTTAACAATAGGAGATTATGTACTTTTAGAATCTGGAGATAAAATAAGTGCTGATATGAGAATTGTTGAGGCACATAATTTAATGATAGATGAATCAATATTAACAGGAGAAAGTATACAAGTAAATAAGAATAGTGAAGTTATTAATAAGGAAAATGTTATTATTGCAGAACAAAGCAATATGGCTTTTTCTGGTACTACAGTCGTTTCAGGAAGAGCTAAAGCAATTGTTGTTAATATTGGACTTGAAACTGAAATTGGTAAAATAGCAGATAGTATAAATAATACGCAAGAGGAAAAAACTCCCCTTACTATTAGAGTAGAAAAATTATCAAAACAAATTAGTATGTTAGTTTTAATTGTTGCAATTATTGTTACTATATTATTAATTATAAAAGATGTTAATCATAATGAAATATTTTTATCAGTAATTGCACTTGCAGTATCAGCAATGCCTGAGGGTTTACCATTAGCACTTACAATGGCACTTACTATTGCTTCAAATAAAATGGCAAAGAAAAATGTAATTGTTAGAAAATTAAAATCTGCTGAATCATTAGGAAGTTGTACTGTTATAGCTAGTGATAAAACAGGAACTTTAACAGTTAATGCGCAAACAGCTAAAAAAATTATTTTACCAAATAATTATGAATATAATATTTCTGGTACAGGATTTAGTTTTGATGGTAAAGTTACTGGAAATAATATAAATTTAGCAAAAGAAATTGCACTTTTAGGAGTTATTAATAATGAATCTGATGTTGATTTAAATAAAAAAATAGGGGATTCCATTGATATAGCATTTAAAGTATTAGGAAAAAAACTTAATATAAAAACAAATGAAATTAAAAAATTAGAAACAATTCCATATGAATCTGAAAATAAATATTCTGCTGTATTTTATGAAAAAGATGGTCAAACATATTGCACTGTTAAAGGCTCTTTAGAAGTGGTAAGAGCATTTTGTAGTGATGTTAATCTTATAGAAGAAGAAATAAATTCTACTATTTTAGAAAAACAAAATGAAGATTTAGCAAAAAAAGGATATAGAGTTATTGCTATTGCTAATGGTAAAATAAAAAAACAAGATAAATATACAATTGATGATATAAAAAATTTAACTTTTATGGCAATGGTTGGTTTTATAGATCCAATTAGAAAAGAAGCAGTATCGTCAATAGATGAGTGCCGTATGGCTGGAATTAAAGTTTTGATGATTACTGGAGATCATCCCTTAACAGCTTTTTCAATCGCTAAAGATTTAAAACTTACAAATGATTATAGTCAAGTAACAACAGGTATAGAAGTAGATAAAGAATTTGAAAAAGGTGAAAAAAATTTTGATGATTTTATTAAACATAAGCTCATATTTGCTAGAGTAACACCACTTCAAAAGTTAAAAATAGTTGAATCATTAAAAAGACAAGGGGAATTTGTTGCTGTTACAGGAGATGGAGTAAATGATGCTCCAGCATTAAAAGCAGCTAATATAGGAATTGCTATGGGCTCTGGTACAGACATAGCAAGAGAAACAGCTGATATGATAATTGCTGATGATAATTTTAAATCAATAGTTGCAGGTATTAAAGAAGGACGTGTAGCATATTCTAATATTCGTAAAATAATTTTATTTTTAATATCTTGCGGTCTTGCTGAAGTAATATTTTTTTGTATATCAATAGCATTAGATTTAAAGATGCCACTTGTTGCAATTCAATTATTATGGATAAATGTAGTAACTGATGGTATTCAAGATTTTGCTTTATCATTCGAAAAGGCAGAAAAAGGAATTTTAAAAGAACAACCTAGAAATCCTAAAGAATCAATATTTAATAAAGAATTATTACAAGAAATACTTGTATCTGGATTAGTTATAGGTAGTGTTGTATTTATTGTATGGTATTTATTATTGAATAAATTAAATATGAATGTATCTATAGCTCGTGGTTATATTATGGCATTAATGGTATTTATTCAAAATATTCATGTATTTAATTGTAGAAGTGAACATAAATCTGCTTTTAATATTCCTATAAAAAATAACTGGTTAATTATAGGTGGAGTTATTGTTTCTATAGTATTACAAATTATAGTTATGGAAGTACCTTTTTTATCAAAATTCTTACAAACAGTATCAGTTCCAATTATACATTTAGTTTATTTATTTGTAATAGCATTATCGGTATTAGTTATTATGGAAATTTATAAAAAAATTAATAATTCCATAAGAAATACAAATTAGTTAATAAAAAATAATTTTAATTAGAAGCATATATGTGGTATGATATAAGAAAAGAAAATATCTAAAAATGAGTATATAAAAGGAGTATAACATGATAAAAAATATAATTAAAATAAGAGGAGTAATTATTATTTTGATAATTATATTGATAATATTATTGATAACATTTTTATTTTTAAAATTATGGCCTTCATTTGGAAATGAACCTTCTAATTATGATGAAAAAAACTATTTAAAAAGAGCAAAAAATTATAAAAATGGTAAGTTTTATAATGAAAATGAATTTAAGATGATATATAGCAATTCAAAAGAAAATAAATATATGTCTAAAAAAAATACAATACCTAATGAAACCTTAGAAATAAAAAAAACTATGATTTTAGATAATATAGATATCAAATCATTAAGTATAACTTGGTTAGGACATTCAAGTACACTAATGCAAATGCATGGATTAAATATATTAATAGACCCAGTATTTAATGATTATTCATCACCGGTATCAATTGTTGGCCCAAAACGATTTAGTAAATTGCCAGTAGAAATAAATGACTTACCTAATATAGATATTGTAGTTATTACTCATGATCACTATGATCATTTAGATTACAATACAATAAAGAAAATTGATAAAAAAGTAAATAAATATATTGTTCCACTTGGCGTAGAAAATCATTTAGAAAGATGGGGCGTTGATAATAATAAAATATCAAATATGGCTTGGTGGGAAGAAATTAATATAAATGGACTTACAATAGGATGTACACCAGCTAGACATTATTCAAGAAGATCTTTAAACGATAGTTATAAAACATTATGGGCATCATTCGTATTTATTGATGAATATCATAAAGTATTTAATAGTGGAGATACAGGTTTTGATCATCATTTTTCTAAAATACATGATAAATATGGAGATTTTGATTTTGCATTAATTGATTCAGGACAATACGATAATAGATGGAAATCAACTCACATGGTACCAGAAGAATCAGTAGAAGCTGGTAAAATATTAAATGCTAAAATAATAATGCCTATACATTGGGGAGCATTTAAACTAGCAAATCATCCATGGGATGATTCAGTAGAAAGATTTACTAAAGAAGCAGAAAAACAAAATATGAATTACGTAACACCAAAAATTGGAGAAACAATTAATTATGGTGATATATATGAAAACACTAAATGGTGGAAAAATATAAATTAAATAGTAATGTTTTTAAATATATGGTAAAATATTAAATATGATAGGTGATAATATGAAAGAACCAGTATTATATAAGATAGTAAGACCAGTAATAACATTACTTTTTAAATTGATTTATAAACCAAAAATTATAGGTAAAAAATATATTCCTGAAGAAGGTGCTTTTGTTTTAGCGGGAAATCATACTAATAATTTAGATTGCTTATTAATAATTAGTTCAACTAAAAGAGTAGTTCATTTCTTAGCAAAAGATTCTTTAATGAAAGGAATAAAAAAGCCTTTATTTAAAGGCATGGGAATAATTAAAGTAAATAGAAAAATTCATGATAAAAAAGCTTTAAGCGATGCTAAAGATGTACTAAATAGTGGGAAGGTTATAGGTATATTTCCAGAGGGTACAATAAACAGAACTTGTGATACAATTATGAAATTTAAAATTGGATGTGTAAAAATGGCACATGATACTAATTCTTATATTGTACCTTTTATAATTAAAGGCAAATATAAAATATTTAAAAAAAGCGTTAGTATAGAGTTTTTTAAACCTTATAAAACAAAAGACGATAATTTAGATAATGAAAATGAAAAGTTAATGCATAAAATTAAAGTAGAACTAGAAAAAAGGTGATTAAATGGGAATTTTAGATATGAAATTTTTTAGCCTTATAGGGTTAAATAAAAAACCAAGTGCTAGATGGAAAAAGTTTTATAGTAAAAAAGATATGAATATAAATGTTTGTGATATATCTATATATGATTACTTAAAAAATAAAAAGAAAAACTTTAAATACAAGACTGCCATTGAATATTATGGAACTAAATTAAGTTATAATGAATTTTTTAAAAAAATAGATGTAACTGCATCAGCATTTAAAAGTTATGGAATTAGAAAAGGAGATATTGTAACTGTATTATCCGCTAATATACCAGAAGCTTTATATTCAATATATGCTTTAAATAAGATAGGCGCTGTTGTTAATGTTATGCATCCTTTATCTAGTGAAAATGAGATAAAAGAAGCACTACAAAGATATTCGACAGTTTGTTTAGTTGCAATGGATATTACATATTCAAAAATAAAAAATATTATAGATGAAACAGAGGTATATAAAACTATTATTATTTCTGCAAAAGATTCTATGAATCCTTTAATGAAATTTGGATATAGTATTACTCAAGGATTAAAATATGAAAAGCCAGAAAGAAGTGAAAAGTATACATATTGGAAAGATTTTTATAAACATGGCTTAAATTATAAAATGGATAATTATAATGTTAAAATAAAAAAAGATACACCCGCTATAATACTTCATAGTGGTGGTACAAGCGGTAAACCAAAGGGAATAGTATTATCTAATGGTAATTTTGTTGCTGCAACTATTCAATCAGAAAAAGCTTTGCCAGATTTAAATAAAGATGATGTAATACTTGCTATAATGCCAATATTTCATGGATTTGGCCTTTCTGTTAGCATAACCGATGCATTTGCTTGCGGTGCTAAAGTTGTTTTAATACCAACTTTTAAAGCAAGTGAATTTGATAAATTATTAACTAAATATAAGCCATCTGTAATTGTTGGTGTTCCTACTTTATTTGAAGCCTTAACTAAAAATGAAAGAATGGATAACGTTAATTTATCTAATCTTAAATATGTAATAGCAGGTGGAGATACATTAAGTAAAAAAAGAGTTGAAAAAATAAATGATTTTTTACATGAACATGGAGCTAATACCAATCTTACTCAAGGATTTGGAATGACAGAAGCAGTTGCTGCTATAACATTTGATATGAAATTTGCATCTAAACCAGGTTCAGTTGGTATTCCTTGGCCAGGTACTTATGTTAAAATCCTTGATTTAACAACATCAGAAGAAGTAGCTCCAGGTTTAGATGGTGAAATATGCATATGTGGTCCGACAGTAATGCTAGGTTATTATAATAATGAAAAAGAAACTAATGATGCTCTTCGTATTCATAAAGATGGTAATATATGGCTTCATAGTGGTGATATTGGATGCATGGATAAAGATGGTTATGTTTATTATAAACAAAGATTAAAAAGAATGATTGTTACATCTGGTTATAATGTATACCCATCTAGAATAGAAGAAATTTTAGAAAAACATGAGGCAGTTTTAGATAGTAGTGTAATTGGAATACCACATCCATATAAAATAGAGGTAGCTAAAGCATATATAGCTTTAAAAAGTGGATATAAAGATACTTTAGAATTAAGAGAAGAATTAATAGACCTTTGTAAGAAAAATTTACCAGCATATTCTATTCCAAAAGAATTTGAATTTAGAAAAAGTCTTCCAAAAACTATGCTTGGTAAAGTGGATTTTAGAAAATTACAAGAAGAAAATAATGAAAAAAGAGCTGATGAAAAAAATGAAAAATAAGAATTTAACCTCATGGGGATATAGATTATTTAAGCCAATTTTAAGTCCACTTTTTAAATTATATTATAATCCTAAAATTATTAATTCCAAAGTTATACCAGATAATGGACCTATTTTAATTGTTGGTAATCATAAACACATAATGGATCAATCATCTGTTATTATTTCTACTAAAAGAATTGTTAACTTTATGGCTAAAAAAGAGTATTTTGATAATAAAAAAGTGGCTTGGTTTTTTAAATCAACAGGATGCATACCAGTAGATAGAAAAAATCATGATAAAAATGCAAAAAATTTAGCTATAGAAGTATTAGAAAATGGTGGTATAATAGGACTTTTCCCAGAGGGGACTAGAATTAAAACTAAAGATAAACTTATGTTAGATTTTAAATATGGTACAGTATCTATGGCACAAAAAACAAATGCAACTATAATACCGTATGCCATATCTGGTGATTATAAATTTAGAAGTAAAAATTTAATGATAAGGTTTGGCATACCATTTAAAGTTTCAAAAAGTGATGATTTAACCAAAGCCAATGAAAAGTTATATAAGAAAATAGAAAAATTATTATTATTAAATTTAAAAGAAACAAATAGAACTATAGAAGAAGAAAAAAATAGTCATATTGAAAGTAAAAAATAATTTTTTTCTATAAATTTAAATAAATTTCTAACCAAATGAGAGTTTTTGATACTATCTTAGTGAAAGGTGACTATTATGGATGAATTATTTAATGAATATTATTTGAAAATATATTATTGGGCTATTAAAAAAACTAATAATAAAGAGGATGCTGAAGATTTAACAAATAATGTTTTTTTAGCAATTTTTGAATATTTTAGTGCTAGCATAGATGTGAAAAAAATTGAAAATTTAGTATGGAAAATTGCACATAATATTTGGTGCAAAACAGCTAAGAATTATATTAAAGAAAAAAATAACATTATATATGATGATGCAATTGATACAGAATATCAAGACGATTTATTAGATAAGATTATATATAAAGAAATAGTTAATGGCATAGATAATATAGGTTTAACAAAAAATGAATTAATATCATTTAAATTATATTATATAAGTGATCTTTCAATAAGCGATATAAGTAAGAAAATTAATGTTAGTCAAAATAATATTAAATATTATTTGTATAGTGCTAGAAAAAAAATAAAGGAGAGATATAATTATGAATAGTTTAAATTTAGACAAATATTTAAATGTAGCAAACGAAGAAAAAATAAAAAGGAAGTTAGATACGTATATACCTCTTTATCCTATGTTTAGAGTATATAATAATAAATTATATGTGGCAGTTATGTTAACAGAAGAAAATGATAATGTTTGGGATGTTGATGGTAATGTAAAAGCAGAGTATTGGATATTAATTGATCCTATTACATCTGAAATAGTTGAATTTAATAAGACAGAAGATAAGGATTTTGTTATTGGTAATATTATACCTAAAGATACTGATAAAAAGCAAAAGGAACTATCAGAATATACTGTTAAAAAAATATTACAATATAAAAATTATTTTATAAATGATATAAAAAATGAGCAATTACCAATTCAAAAAAAATTATCTAGTATTTTTAAAGATGAATTTGAGGTTAATGGTGAAAAAATAGATTTTAATGACTATTTAATATCTAATTTAGAAGAAGACATTAAAGTGAAAATTAATGAATTAGTAGATGTTATAGTTTATTCAAAATACGGTTCAATTACTTTTTATTATGATCAATTATTTAATACGATAATAAAAGAATATCAAGATGCTAACATAATAGATAAAGATAAGATTAAATTATGTATAGAACTTATTAATTACTATTATGATGGTGTAATTTGTATAGATAATATGTTTAATTTATAAAATAAATGTAAAGAATTTTTAAAAAATTAAGAGGGAATTTAAAAGTTATATAGAATAATAAAATTAGAGAAGGCATAAATTTAGCTTTGTTTTCCACCTTTTATTTTAAAGAATAGAAAGTGTGGTGATAGTTATGAAGATAAAATTTGAAATAAAATTTACATCTAAAATAGTTATCATATTATTACTAATAACTTTAATAGTTATAATTATATAAAAAGACAGAGCTAATATAAAAGGTTAGCTCTGTTTTTCAAAACAATAATTGGAAAACAACTAATAATTGTCTTCTCACAACTATAATATACAATAATTAAGAACATATGTAAAGAATTTTTAAAAAATTAAGAGGAAATTTAAAAGTTATATAGAATAATAAAATTAGAGAATGCATAAATTTAGCTTTGTTTTCCACCTTTTATTTTAAAGAATAGAAAGTGTGGTGATAGTTATGAAGATAAAATTTGAAATAAAATTTACATCTAAAATAGTTATCATATTATTACTAATAACTTTAATAGTTATAATTATATAAAAAGACAGAGCTAATATAAAAAGTTAGCTCTGTTTTCCAAAAAAACCGGAAAACAACTAATAATTGTCTTCTCACAGCTATAATATACAATAATTAAGAATATATGTAAAGAATTTTTATAAAATTAAGAGGGAATTTAAAAGCTATATAGAATAATAAAATTAGAGAAGGCATAAATTTAGCTTTGTTTTCCACCTTTTATTTTAAAGAATAGAAAGTGTGGTGATAGTTATGAAGATAAAATTTGAAATAAAATTTACATCTAAAATAGTTATCATATTATTACTAATAACTTTAATAGTTATAATTATATAAAAAGACAGGGCTAATATAAAAAGTTAGCTCTGTTTTTCAAAACCTAAAATTGGAAAACAACTAATAATTGTCTTCTCACAGCTATAATATACAATAATTAAGAACATATGTAAAGAATTTAATATAATATATTTTTATTATTTGAATTTTGGTGTAAAATTAAAGTATAGAAAAATGAAGGAGAAAAAAATGAAAGAAGAAAATAATAATATAAATGGCTTTAAAAATTTAAGAATAGTTGATAATTTTTATCAAACATCAAGTTTTTTTCCAATGCCTACAATAGAAGTGTCTACAATTGATGAAAAAGGATTTACTAACGTTGGTTCATATTCACTTTGCTTTCCATATTATATTGCAGGTAAAGAATATTATGCAATGATATTAGAATGTAGAAATAGCTCAAATACATGTAAAAATTTACTTAAAACTGGTAAATGTGCTTTAAACTTTTTACCAGATAATAAAAAATATTTTAAGGAAGCTGTAAGATTAGGATTTCCAGGAGATACTCCAGAAGAAAAAATGAAAGACTGTATATATACATTAATTGAAGGTAAAAGGGCAAAAGAAAATGAAAACGAAAAATATCCAAAAATTATAAAGGAAGCATATCAAGTTTTTGAATGTACTTGGGTAAGAAAGTTAGATGGAGCAGAATTTGATGAAGTTAAAGATGAATATAAAGGCCCATATCATAACTTTAATGGTATTACATCAGAATTTGGAGCACACTTTATACTTAAAATAGATAATATTTTGATTAAAGATAAATATTATAATAGTATTATTAATGGTGTTGATGCATGTAATTTTCCTAAAGTGCCAGTAGACTATGGTTATAGAGATTCTAAAAATTTTTGGTATACAAAATTTAAAAGACCAATTAAAATGCCTATTGCAAAAAATAAAGGTGTTGATTTAGACTCGGTTAAATATGCATCCAAAAGAATTGATCCAGATGTTAAATTTACTAATGAAGCTTGTCAAATGTTAGTTAAAGTACCAAGACCATTTTTAAATACTGTATTAAAAGGATGCGTTAAGTGGGCAAAAGAAAATAATGTTTCAGTAATTACACCAAAGGAAATGAAAATTATAAATGATAAAAGATCAAAAGAGAAAAAAAGATAATAACTAAGTCAGGATAAATTCTTGATTTTTTTATTTTGTAATATAAAGTACTTGACAATACATAGTACCTGGTGTTATTATGAAAGCGTGAGGTGATTAATATTAATACTCAATTTAAAAAAGGTGTTTTAGAACTTCTGGTTTTAATAAATGTTGAAAGTGAAGATAGATATGGTTATGAATTAGTTGAAGCTGTATCAAATGTAGTTGATGTTAATGAAGGAACTATTTATCCAATATTAAAAAGATTAACAAATGAAAACTATTTTGAAACATATCTTAAAGAGTCTAATGAAGGACCACCTAGAAAGTATTATCATTTAACTATTTTAGGTAAAAAAAGAATGAAAGAAATGCTAGATGAATATCAAAAGTTTAGCGATAGTGTAAATAAGTTTATAAAGGAGTGCTTTAAAGATGAATAAAAAAGAATTTTTAAGTAAATTAAGAAAAAGACTTAAAGTTTTAAATGAAAATGAAATTGAAGATATAATTGAAGAATATGAAGGGCATATTAATGAAAAAGTATCTAAGGGAAAAACTGAAAAAGAAGCAATAGATGATTTTGGTGATTTTGAACTACTAGTAAAAGATATTTTATCAGCTTATAAAATAAATACTAATTATGAAGATGATAATAAAGATAAAAACATAATACCAGATTTTATAGATTCTTTTGTTACTTTTATTAGTGATTTTGTAAAAAATATATCTAATCGTTCAAAGAAAGATATAATCAAATTTATATTTGAGTTTATTATTTTACTTTTATTTATAACTATTTTAAAATTTCCTGTGATAATAATAGAAAAAATTGGTATGAGATTATTTAATATTTTACTTGATCCTTTTAGTAATATTTTAGGTACTATATGGAAATATATGATAGAGTTTATATATTTAATACTTTCTATTTTAGGTATTATAAGTTTTGTTAAAAAAAGATATATAAATGTACCAAATGAAAAAGAATATATTAATGAAAGTAAAAAAATTGTAA
This sequence comes from uncultured Muribaculaceae bacterium, assembly GCA_964402155.1. Classification (GTDB taxonomy): domain Bacteria; phylum Bacillota_I; class Bacilli_A; order RF39; family UBA660; genus Aphodocola. The sequence goes on from CAYOAY010000022.1 coordinate 12,817, forward strand.
ATAAAATAAATACAAAAAAGAAAGATGAAAAAAATAAAAAAACAAATAGTTCTATAGCTACTATAATAATAACTTTACTTAAAGTATGTTTAATATTTATAGTTATTCCAGCAGTATTTAGTTTTTTAATAGCATTTGCATTAATTATTATAGGTATAGTACTACTTATTGAAAAAGTACCTTATTTAGGAATATTTTTATGTGGTCTAACTTATTTAATACTTAATTATTTGTTTTTAGACTTATCATTTAGATTTATTTTTAATAAAAAAATTCATACTAAAGCTTTATTAATAACTATTATTTCAACAATAATAATATTTTCAGTAGGTATAGGATGTTCATTTTATGAATTAGTAAATACTACATATATAGATTCACTTCCATCAAATATTAAGAAAATAACTAAAAAGAAAGAGGAAATATATTCTGATAATTTGAAACTTACTTGTGATAATATATATCATACTTCATGTAATTATAAGATAGATGACACTTTAGGTGAAAAAGTTGTTGCAACTGTAACATATTATAATTTTTACAATAAATTTGAAATAGATGATAATTTAAAAATAGTATATAAAGATGAAAATAATAGATATGAAATTAAAAGTTTATATAATTTAATTTTAAATAGTTTAAGAAAAAGGGCAATTTATAATTATAACAAAATAGATGAAGTAAGTTTAACAATAACGCTAAGTTCTAACACAAAAAATAAATTGTTAAAAAAAGAAAAAAACTTAAGTTATTATGATGATTATAATTGCACTTTAAGTAATGAAGAATGCTATGAAGATTAGAATTTTATTCTGGTCTTTTTTAGTATAATACTTCTATTAGTTATAGTATTTTGTTATAATTAGTTTAGTTAGTATAATATTAAAATGAAAGGATATAAGAATAATGAAAAAAATAATTAAAATAATTTTATTATGTGCTGGTTTTATTACTTTATTAGTTATAGTTGACTTAGTATGTATTTTTACAATTAAAAGGCCTTTATTTGCAATTAAAAATAATAATCAAAATGTATATAAAGGAATATTTTATGATACATATGACTGCTTTGATTATCCAACTTTACAAATAAAATTAAAAACAACAAAATTTACTTGTTTGACTAAAAATACGTCTTATGAAAATAGAATTGTAAGTATTAAAAATGTTAGTGAAAATAAAATATGTGCTGATGCTTTAGAAGAATTTTATGAAGATGATGATTATACATATTATTGGAGATGTATTATGGACGATTTTATTATTGTAGAATATGAAAATGGCAGTAAGCAAAAAGTAAGTGAATCCTTAAAAAATAAGACAATTACTATAAAAGATTTAGATGATTATAATATTAGTTATATTAAATATAGTAAAAATAATAATTAACTATTTATTTCTAAAGAAAAAGTAAAAAAGCATTTCTATAATAAGATATGCTTTTTAAAAAATCATTAAAATTAATTGACTGTTATATTTAAAATGTATTATACTAAATATAGTTAATTAAGGTTAACTATATTAGGAGATAACATGGAAAAGTATTTAAATGCAAATATAGTGTTTTCAAAATTCAGTAGAAATTATATGGCATTAAAAAAAGATTTGCCAATTAGGCCAAGTGAAATGGGTGTTTTAAATATTATAACTAAAAAAGAAGGTTTATTTACCCCTATAATGATAGCAGAACTTTTAGAAGTTACTAAACCAATGGTAGCAAATCACATATCAGTTTTAGAAAAGAAAGGATATGTAACTAAAAAATATTTAGAAAGTGATAAAAGAAGTTTTTATGTAATTCCAAGTAATAAGGCAAAACAATTAGTATTAAAAACGGAAACTAAATTAAATGAAAAATTAATTAATTTAGAAAAAAAGTTGGGTTCAAAAAGGTTTGATGAATTAATTAAAACTTTAGAAGAAGCAAAAACTTATTTAGAGGATTAATATAAAATGAAAAGAAATGATCCAACTTGGAATCCTTGACATGGATGTAATAAAATTAGTGAAGGTTGCAAGAACTGTTTTATGTATTATTTAGATAATAAAAGAGGACAAGATGCTTCTAAAATATCTAAAAATAAAACTGATTGGACTTTACCTTTAAAAAAAGATAGACAAGGTAATTTTAAAATTAAATCTGGTGAATTTGTAAGAGTGTGTATGTCTTCTGATTTCTTTTTAGAAGAAGCTGATGAATGGCGTCAAGAGGCTTGGGAGATTATGAGAAAAAGAAGTGATGTAACTTTTTCTTTATTAACTAAACGAGCTCATAGAATAAGAAAGTGCCTGCCAGATAATTGGGGTGATGGATGGGATAATATTACATTTGCAGTATCATGTGAAAATCAAAAAAGAGCTGATGAGAGAATTCCATATTTATTAGGACTTCCTATAAAACATATATGGGTTAGTTTAAAACCATTTATTGGTGAAATTACTTTAGAAAAATATCTTATGACAGGGAAAATAGAAACTGTATTATGTGGCGGTGAAAATTATGCTGGAACAAGGCCACTTCATTATGAATGGGTAAAGAAAGTATATGATGAGTGTATAAAATATAATGTTGAATTTATATTTGGACAAACTGGTAATGTATTTATTAAAGATTCAAAAACATATAACATAAAAAACTATAAAGCTCAAATAGATATAGCATTAAAAACTGGTCTTCAAAATAGAAATGAAGTTAGCAAAATAAGTAAACAAATTAAAATAAAACAGCCAAATATTGAACAATTAACGTTATTTGATAAAGGAGAAGTATAAATGAAAAAAGAAGATATAATTGAATTTATAAAAAGACAAAAAACATCTATTATTTCGTCAGTAGATGATGAGGGTTATCCATGGAGTAGAGCTTTAATTCAGCCAAGATATATTGATGGAAATGATATATATTTTGCAACCTATACATCATCAAACAAGGTAAAACATTATCGTAACAATTCAAAAGCTAGTATTTATTTTTATGAAAAAGGTAAGGTTTTTAAGGGCGTTATGATAAAAGGTTCTATGGAAGTATTAACAGATCAAGAAACAAAAAATAAATTTTGGATGCCTTTTTATAAAAGGTTTTATAAAAAAGGAGTTACTGACTTTGAATATTGCATTTTAAAATTTACTTGTGAAGAAGCAGAAGTATTTAGTAATTTTAAAACTGAAATAATAAAATTTAAATAAATGATTTAAGGAGTGATATTATGCAAAATATTGAAATTGATAAAGCAATATCTTGGAATCCTTGGCATGGATGTAAAAAGGTAAGTTTAGGTTGTAAAAATTGCTTTGTATATAAAATGGATAAAAGATATGGTAGAGATACAACAAAAATAGAAAAAGGTAAAACTACTTATGAATTAAAGGATAAATATGTTCCAAAAGGGTCTTTAATTAAATTATGTTTTTCATCAGATTTTTTTATAGAAGAAGCAGATGAATGGAGAGATGGTTGTTGGGATTTTATTAGAAGAAGAAATGATTGTACATTTGTTTTGACAACTAAAAGACCCGAAAGAATTAATGATTGTGTTCCAAGTGATTGGGGTGATGGTTGGGAGCATGTTCATATAAGTATTTCAATAGAAAATCAAGAAATGGCAGATAAAAGACTTAAAGCATTCTTAAATGCTAAAGTAAAACATAGAGAAGTATTTTGTTCTCCTTTAATTGGCCCTATATCTTTGGGAAAATACTTAGATACAGGATTAATAAAATGCGTTAATGTTGGAGGAGAAATGGCACCAACAAAAGATGTTAGACCTATTAAATATGAATGGGTAAAGAATTTATATTTAGAAGCTAAAAAAAGAAATATTGAGTTTTATTTTCATCAATCTGGTTCAATGTTTATTAAAGATGGAAAAAATATTGGTAAATGGAATTTAAAAGAACAAATTAAATGTGCAGAAGAAGTGCAACGTGAATTAGAAAAAAACTGCGAATAATTAAAATAAAGATATATAAAATTTATTAAAAAGTCTTGACCTAGGTACTACACCCGGCTGTATTATTACATTGGAGGTAATGTGTAATGAAAAAAATATTATTTATGAATGCAAGTCCTAATAAAAATGGAGCAACAGTTCATATTGCAAAAGACTTATTAAAAGATTTTGATTATGATACTATGGAAATGAGTGATTATAATGTATCTCAATATGGAATAGTAAGAGAAGATGATGAGATTAAAGATATGCTTAATATTATTAAAGATTATGATACATTAGTAATTGGAACACCAGTATATTTTTATACAGTATCTGGAATATTAAAAACATTTATTGATAGACTTTATTTGCTTGATGATGCTGAAGTTTTAAAGGGAAAAAAGCTTTATTTCTTTGCAAATGATTCTATTTCTGTCCATTCATTACATTTTGCTAATACACCA
>CAYOAY010000023.1:0-16959 GCA_964402155.1 uncultured Muribaculaceae bacterium
TAATATAAAAATATATCAAATAATCCCATTAAATATAGTATGTCAAGTATTTAATGGGAATTTTTTCATGTCTTTATCCTGCTTTTTTATCAGGATAAACGCACGAGATTAAAATCTGAGTAAAGCCCTTTAATATAAGACAACCATAAACATTATAGTTTTATCAGTATGATTAATATTGGATATTTTATTTTAAAATTTATCAACATTTTATACTTGTTTTACCTTAATTCCTTTATTTATAAGTAAAAACTCATGCGTTTATCCTGCTTTTTTATAGAGAAATATAGTGAATTATACAAAAAGTGTGGTATAATTAAAAAGAATAGGAGTGATTAAGAGTAGGGTTTTATAAATAATTTTAGTTTTTGATTTACTTTTAACTATGCTTTCAGTAGAATATAAATTTAAAACATGAAGTCTTTTAATTATAATTACTATAATCTGGATAGTTTGTTTAAATTTAATAACGGATATGTTTTTTACGGTTTTTTATGAAGTATTATCTGTGAAAGTATATTTAGAGGTTAGGTGGTGAGTTGAAATTTTTACAATAGATTATAATTATAATCAAGCTGGTTTATTTCAAAAACTTTATATTCATAAATCAACTATTCGAATAGCTAATAAATTTTAAGAAAAGAGGTAATGAATTATGGGATTTATTAAAGCGTTTACAGCTGCTTTAGGTGGCACATTCGCAGATCAATGGCAAGATTTTTATATGCCAAGACAAGACGTTCCAGCAACAGCTGCTTTATTTCAAGCAATTCCACAAGGACAAAATGCAGGACGTGGAGAAAACACAAAAGGAAGTGAAAATATTATCAGTAATGGTAGTAAAATTGTAGTACCAGAAGGAACTGCATTAATTACAATTCAAGATGGTGCTATTACTGGCATGATTGCTGAACCAGGAGGATTTATTTTTAAATCAGATGATCCTAACTCACAATCAATGTTTGCAGGAGATGGAATCTTTGGACAAACATTAAAACAAACTTGGGAAAAAGTTAAATTTGGTGGACAACCAGGTTCTCAACAATTAGCATTTTATGTTAATTTAAAAGAAATACCAAACAATAGATTTGGAACTCAAATGTTAAATCAACTTACAGAACAAAATCCAGTTGCAAATTTAATTAATAATATTAATAAAGGAGGTAATTAATATGAATTGTTCAAATTGTGGAACTTATAATCAAGAAGGTTCTAAGTTTTGTATAAAATGTGGACAAAATCTTGTAAATAGTGCAGATAATAATGTAACTCCTGTTGATACAAACGAAGTTGTAGAAACTCCTGCATTAAACAATAATGTATCAGAAACAAATATACAAAACACAAATGTTGTAGAATCTCAAATATCTTCAACTCAATACAATTATTCACAAAATGTTTCAACTACTAACAATGCAACAAATCAAGTAAGTGCAAAAGTTTCATTTATGGGATATTTCTTTATGATTATAGCTATTATATTAAAACCATTTACTTCTTTAAAAGAAGAACTTAATAAATTTAATGGATTTAAAAATTCTGCAGTATTATCTTTAATAGTTTCTGGAACGGCTACAATTATAAATCTATTAAGTACAATGTGGTCTGCAGTTAGAGTCAAAGAATTTAGTTGGACTACTGGAAACTATACAACTTCTTGGGTGTGGGATAATTTAAAAAATATAAAATATGTTGAAGTAATAGGTAAGAACTTTTTAATCTATTTAGGTGCTATAGTAGCTATTGCAGTTGTATATTATTTAGGTAGTTTGATAGTAAAAAAACAAACAAACTTTTCAAGATTACTTGGAATTTCAGCATTAGCAGTAACACCATTATTAATATGTTCATTAATTTTATCGCCACTACTATCATTAATTTGGGCTGAATTGGCAATGCCAATTATTGTAATAGGTGCAGTTTATACAATAGTTATTATTTATGAAGGAATTAATAGTGAAATATTATTAGAAGGAAATGCAAAATATTATTTCAATTTAGTTTGTTTATCAATTTTAGGAATAGTTGCTTATTATTTATGTATGAAAGTATTTATGAGTTCAATCAAAGGTGGATTAGATGGTTTGGATGATCTAATGAATATGTTTGGTTAGGAGTAGAAAATATGGATAACAATAATTTTTCAAATAGTATTAATAATAATACAAATCCTCAACCAAATACAATAATTAATCCAAATAACAATATTAATTCAAGCTCTATTCCAAATACTAATCCAAGTTTAAATACAAATACTTTTAATTCTACAAATAATACAAATTCTAATATAAATAATATGAATAATCAAAATTTTAATACAGCTCAAAATTATGGACCAAACATTAATCAAAATAATGCTACAAAGAAACCAAAAGGTAAAAAGACAGGTTTAATAATTTTAGTATTATTAATTTTAATAGGTATTGGTGGGTTCTTTGTTTTCAAACATTTTGGAACTGGCAAGACTGATGTGGATTTAAATTCTATTTTTGATCCTAACAAACCAATTATTGTAAAAAATAATGGAAAATATGGTTATATAACATCAGAAGGTAAAACAATGATAGAACCTCAATATAATAATGTCAATGATTTTTATGGCGATTATGCAGTAGTAACAGTAGATAATCCAAATAAAGATTCTTACAATGAAACTATTTATCAAATTATTGATAAAAAAGGAAATGTTAAATTATCATCAGAAAGTTATTCAGCACCAAAATATTATTCAACTTATAATTTGTGGGTTGTAGATGGTATACTATATGATTCTAAATTAAGCAAAGTTTTAGGAGAAGGAATAACAGTAGAATATGTATCAAACGGGTATTTTGAATATACTGATAGTTTAAAGAATGAATCAGGAATTATGACATATAAAGGTAAAAAAATATTTACTATGCCTGGTACATCAGTATCTGCAGATATTTCTGACAATGAATATAATAAAGATGATTTATATGCTGCAGTAAAAACTTATAGTGATCCTGAAAAAGAAGTAATAATTTCATTGAAAACTGGAGATATATTATTTACTTCTGAAGATGCGGAAAGTTATTATATATCTGAAAAAGATAGTGGACTTTTCTACTATTATAATCACAAATTAGATGATGGATATAAAAACAGAAAATTCTTATTCTTTATAAATAATAAATTAGCATATCAAACAGCAGAAGTAGTTGATGAAGTAGAAGTTTATGATTATCAAAATCAAATATTAGAAATTGATTATGGATATAACTATGAAGAATTAGGAAAATCTCAAAGAACATATTATTATGATGTTAAAAATAAGAAAATGTTAGATAAAAGACCATCAAATTCAACTTCATTAGATGATTTAGAGATTGATTTAATTGAACAAACTTATGGCTTTAAAGAATATTCAAGTTCTGGTAGATATGGAATAATGTCTGGTGATAAAGTTATAGTTCCATGTGAATATGATGATATTGAATATTTAGATATTAATTTATTTAATTATATGAAATTAAAAGGTAAAGAATTAGTGTTACTAGAAAAAGATAGAAAATTAGTATTATATAATATTAAAAATTCTAAATCTATTACAACATTTAATTCAAGTTATATATATGATTATGATGATAGTACATTTATCAAAATAAGTTTATATGAAGAAGATGGTTATACAACAAAAGGATATACAGTTTATAATTTGTTATCGGGTAAATCAATGGATTTTGGAAAATCTGATGATATATCAATAGGTTCAAATTATGTAACTATTAAAAAAGATGGCAAAAAAATATATTATAATACTAATTTTAAACAAATATATGTAGCTAACGAAAGTTAAAAAATAAGGAGAGAAGTATAAAATGGAAGTAATTAAAAACAAAAGAATATTAGCATTAGTTGGTATTGCTGGATTAATTTTAGGATGCTTTTTACCATACTATACTGTTTCAGTATTTGGTTATACTCAATCAATCTCTTTATGGGGATATTGGGAAGGTAAAATTGTTTTAGTATTAACTTTAGCTAATGCACTATTTATTTTTCAAGATTTTATTGAAAAGTATGTTCCACAATTATTTAATAATTGGGTTGGAAATATAGTTCAAAAAGCTAAAAATCCTAAATTTGCCTTAGTTCCAACAATTTTAGCAGCAGTATTTGCTATATCATTAATCATTAGATTAGATGTTGATTCAGAATATATAAAATATGGTTTAGGTTTTTATATATTATGGGTTGGAATAATTGCATTAGTTGGACATGCAATATTCTATAAAAATAAAAATGTTGTTAATAATCAAGCAACAAATTATCAACAAGTACAACAACCTGTTCAACAACCAATTCAACAACCTCAAATTGATCCAACTAAAAAATATTGTCCACATTGTAGAAATCAAGTAGATGCAAATGCTGAAACTTGTTTCATGTGTGGTAACAGATTTTAAAGAATGAAAAAAATATTATATTCAATAATTTGTATTTTAGCTTTATCTTGTTTAACAGGATGTGGTAGTGAAGAAACTAAAATCAATAAAAATAGTCAATTAGCTTCTGCAAAAGAAGTAATGATAAATAATCTAAATAATTATTCTTATGATGTTAGTATTACAGTAGATACTGGTATTATTCCAGTATCTACAACTATGAATTGTAAGGATGATAGAAAAAACCAAATAAGTTATTGTTTAACATCAATTTATGGTGTTGAAATAGAAGAATATGCTGATTATAAAAATAAGATTTCTTATTCAAAAGTAACTACATTATTTGGTGGTGATTCATCAAATGGAAAATGGACATCTACTAAATATAGTGGCGGGGATACAAATACTTGGTTAAATCTAAATGATTATATTTTCAATTTAAAAGAAGAAAGCAGAGATGGGGGTACTTATTATACTGGTACTATTGATAGTAAAAAACTTGCTGCTGCTATGTCACAAATAGATTCAGATGTTGATACATCAAATATAGTTAGTGATGATATTGATATTACTGTTTTTATAAATTCATCTAATTATATTGAAAAGATGTCTTTTACAATTGAAATTATGGGCATTGAAGAAGAAGTAGAGATAAACTATAAAAGGTTTAATACATCTGGTGATATAGTTATCCCATCTGAGGCGAAGGGGTGCATTTCATTGCTTAGTTATCTTTTTTAGGAAGGAGTATAAAATGAATAGTATTCAAATGTTATCTATGGTTAATAACTTTCCAATTGGTTCAATTCCTAAAGATAGAACTGAATTGTTAAGTAAAGCTGAAATAGTATCATATTTATCAAGATTTCAAGACCAATTTTCAACAATAGAAAATGTTGATGAAAGAGAATTAATGGTAAGAACTTTTTTAGGAGAAGTGTTAGCATTAGAAGAAGGAGAAAATTTACCTACTTTAGTTCAAGCAGAAAGTACATTAAAATTATCTCCTGGATTTGTTCAAGACTTTGGTAAAGTTGAATATGTTAGAGAAACAAATCCTGAATTTAATGCAACTTATGATGCTATTGCCACTAATCTAGGATTAGTAAATGAAGCACCTAGAAAATTAAGATAAAAAAGAGTGAAAGGAGGTAAAAAATGTTTTGTCCAAATTGTGGAAATAAACTAAATGGTAATGAAGATTTTTGCTCTAATTGTGGAAATAAAATGACAGAAACAGTAGAACAAAATAATAATGCCAATGAAGTGAATCAACAACAAGCTGGTGCTACAATGTCTGAAATGATGTCTAAAAAAAGTCAAAATTTCATAAAACCTATTATACAAAAAATAAAAAACTTTATTGTTAAATATAAAAAACAATGTTTAATTGGTGTAGGTGGAGTAGCAGTTTTAATTATAGGACTTGTATTATTTAACAATTTCTTTGGATTTGATAAACTAAGCTGGAATGAGGAATATACAGATTCTAAACTAGAATATGTTTCTCAAACTAATGTTAAATTAGGAATTAATTTTGAAAATGAAGAAAAAATTAAAGATATAAAATATGATGTTACTTGTGGTGAGGTAAAGAATAATGGTTTAGAAGTTAATTGGGATTTAACTGAATCTACTGGTGAATGTAAAATAACAGCATCATATAAATTAAGAAAAATTAGTAAAGAGTTTACAATAATTAAATTTAATGCTAGTGAGGAAGAATTAAAACTAGATTATAAAATCGATTATGATTCAGATGAGGATTTAGATTTAGATGGATTAACTAATAAACAAGAAAAAGAATATAAAACAAGTCCAGTATTATCCGATACAGATATGGACGGCTTAAGTGATTATGATGAAATATTTACATATAAAACTGATCCGGTAAAAACTGATAGTGACAATGATGGCTTAAGTGATTATGATGAAATAGAGTTAGGACTTGCTCCTTTAAAAGAAGATTCAAAAGGTGACGGTATTAAAGATGGAAAAAGAACTATGACATATAATCATGAATCTGATAATTTAAAAGTATCAATAACAGGTACAGGTAATATTGCTAGTACAATAGCTGAAGTAAATGCAAATACGAAAATTAGTAATAAAGTAGGATTGATTGATAATCTATATACTTTCTATACTGATGGAACAATAACTGAAGCTGTTGTCACAATAACATATACTGATGAAGAATTAGTAAAATATGGATTAAATGAAGATAATTTATCAATTTATTATTATAATGAAAAAGAAGCGAAATACGAAAAAGTAGAAACAACCATTGATAAAGAAAATAACACTTTAACAGCCACTTTAAAACATTTCTCAAATTATGTTGTTGGAGATACTACGTTAGTTAAAGAAACTACTACAACACAAGTATTATTTGTATTAGATAATTCTTGGAGTATGTATACTAATGAACAGTATAAAGAAATAACTGGAGAAGAGTATTCTGGTGGATGGTTTGGTTCATCTACATTAGATGGTTTTGATGCTGATGGGGTAAGATTTACTTTAACTAGTGATTTGATTACTAGATTATCTAAAAAGAATTATCAAATAGGATTATCAGAATTTAGAAGTGATTATGCTAATGCTTTAAAAATTGGTACTGATGCCGAAACATTAAAATCAAAATTAAAAACAATGAATGGAAGTTTCCTTACAACTAGTGCTGGTACTAATATTAGTAATGCTCTAACTAGTGGTATAAGTGAATTTTCAAAAGATAGTGATAATAGATATATTGTTATCTTAACAGATGGACAAGATTCATCATTAAGTAGTCAAACAAAAAAGATAATAGAAAAGGCAACTTCAAGTGATGTTAAAATATGTTCAATTGGATTTGGTGGAGGTTCATACAATACAGAATTGTCTAACATATCTAATGGAACAGGGTGTAAATTTTACTCATCTGGTAATGTAGATGGTCTTACTGAATTATTTGAAAATATCGGTGCAGAATTAGATGATGATTTAGTAGATATAGATGGTGATAGTGAAGCAGATGGAATTCTTATTGCTGATAGTGGATTTATTGTAAATAGAGATGGATTCTCATTCAGTAATTATGGAACAAACCTATCCTCAGGTGGTCATTGCTACGGTATGGCGACATTCGCTCAATTATATTATAAAAAACAATTACCATTAACAGTTGGTTCTATAACTGCTGGAGATCAAAAATCTTATGCTTATGATTTAACTAATACATATTTTAAAAATTATAATAATTTATATGATTACAAATTACAAACTAATGCTTTAAAATATGCATTCGGATATGATATTTTTGGAGAAACACAACCAGCAGATTTAAGAACACTTGATGGAACTAAATTAACTTTTACCGAAAAGTATAAAAAAGAAATTGGTGATACTGGTATTTATGACATGCAAGAACAGAAAACGGGATTATCAAAAGAAAAACAACTTGAAAGATGGGGAGTAAACTACAAAACTGCTGATAATCTTTATTTAAATGAAGATAAAATGCAAACAAGTAAAGTTATGAAAAAGGATGACACTCAAATGTTTAATGCTATTTGGACTGGGTTTATCAGACAAAATACAACTACGCATTATTCATCAGGTTCAAACTTTGTATTATGGTTAAGAAATGTAATAGGAACAGAATCAACTGATTATACTGGGGCACAAGGATTTATTAATATACTTAAATCAAGATTAAATGATAAAGATGCACCAGTTATATCATCAAGTTATAGTGGTGGATTACATGCAATCAATGCTATTAGTTTAGTACAAGATATTGAAAATCCTAATTATTATTATATAGGTGTTTATGACAATAATTATCCAGGAGAAAAGAGATATGTTGATATTAAATGTAATAAGGATACATGTTCTACTGTTGCAAATGATTATTATACAGAATCAGGACAACCAATTAGAATTACACCATCACTTGAATATGATTTAGCTTATTATAAATAATTAATTGTAAGAAAGGAAATAAAATGAAAAACAACTTGTTATTTAAAATATTATCAAGTTTACCAGTAATTTTAATTGCATTATATTTTATTCCTTTTTTAGGAGTATGCTTAATATTATTAAGATACTTTATGTATGATAATAAAAAAGAATTTCAACCCCAATGTATATCGTTGGAGTTGGAATCTTAGTATTAATTCCTAAAGCATTAAATTTAGTTTTAGATGTGGCAAAGATAGACATAAAAACAATCCCATATTTAAAAGATATAATTTGTGCAGAATTATATAATGTAAATTTTATTAACTATGGTAAACGACTTATATGTGTTGGAGTAATATTTTTAATTATTTCATTTGTATTAAAAACTATTTTTGATAAAATAAGTAGTAAATTAAATAGTGAAATTAGAAATTATATTAATGAAACACAAAGAAGAGATGCAGAAATTTCAAAAAATAATGATATGGAAATAAAAATAAAACAAGAAAAAGCAAGGAATACTAGTTATGTAGAATGTCCAAATTGTGGTTCTGACAATCTTTTAGCAGAAAAATTTGGAACTTGCAAATATTGTAGAAGTAAATTAGTAAATAAAAATTATAAAGGGTAGGAGGTGAAAATGTGAATCAAAATAATAATATAATAGGATACGACTCTCAAATAGGACAACCTATTTATGGTAATCAAAATACAAATATACAACAGCCACAAATGAATACAGGATATACACAACAACCTGTATAAACTCAACCACCTAAAAAAAGTAATAAAGGAATTGTTATGGTGGCATATTAATAGTTGTTGGAATTGTAGTAGCAGTTTTATATTTTAATAATCAAGATAATAACGAACCAACATATAATGAAAATCCTAACAATTCAGAAGTGAAAATAATAATAATCAAAATAATGAACTAGAAAATAATAATTCAACTGGTAGTGTTGAAGAAGAAACAAATACAACTTATGATGAAAATGGTACATTCTTATTTAGTATAGAAGATGTATTTACCATTACTGATAGAGGAACAGTTGTTACTGGAAGTGTACAAAGAGGAAAAGTAAAAGTTGGCGATACAGTTCAAATTATTGGCTTAGATCAAGAAATATTAACAACAGAAGTAACAGGAATAGAAATGTTTAGAGAACAAAAAGACGAAGCTACTGTTGGAGACAATGCGGGAATTGTCTTAAAAGATATTACAAGAGAACAAGTCCAAAGAGGGCAAGTGTTAGCACAACAAAATTCTATTGTTGCAGCAATTAAGTTTGAGGCAGATGTACATATTTTATCAAAAGAAGAAGGTGGAAGGCATACACCATTCTTTAATGGTTATCAACCACAATTCTATTTTAGAACTACTGATATAACAGGAACTTTTGATTTACCAGATAATATTGAAATGGTAAGTCCAGGCGAGGATCTTTCGTTTACTGTAACTTTATCATCTAATGTTGCTATGGAAGTAGGTACTGAATTTTCAATTAGAGAAGGTGGAAGAACAGTAGGAAAAGCAATTCTATATCCTAAAAGAAAAAATTTCACAATATTATATATATAAAATTATAAAATCATTATCTTGTGATAATGATAAACAATTATTTATTAATAAATATCTATATGAAGACTATTATGTCATTGAATGTATTAAACTACTTTCTGATGATAATAAAGAAAAATATATAGATAAAATAAAATATGTAGTAGATCAAATTGATATAATACTATCTTTAAATGATACTAATAGAATCAAAAAATATGTTTATGTCTCAAAGTATGAAATGTATTATTCATCTTTAATAGCAGCAACTAATGATAGTAATTATATTATTTTTGAATTTAATAAATCACATAGTAAAGAATTTAAAGTTGGACTTATATCTAATGTTGAAGATTTAAACTTAAAATTTCAATTAATTGAAATGCTTGAAGATGAAAAAATAAAAGAGTTTTTACTTTCTAATTATATTAAAGAAAAACAACTATTATTAAAACTTGATGGTACAAAAGTTGATGATAATATAACCATTGGTATTGAATTAGAATGTTCAAATAAAAAAATAGAAAACTATAAAAATGTTAAAAGTATATTTAGAAAATATAAAATAACTGTTGATTGTTCTGTTAAAAAGGGTTTTGAAATAGTAAGCCCAATATTAAAATATAATGTAAAGGATTTAAATACATTAAAAAATGTATGTTCTTTGCTTGAAAAAAAATAATTTCTATACAGATTATACTTCGGGAGGACATATACATATAGGCTCTTCATATTTAACAAAGAAAGAAGATTATTACATGCTTTTATATTTATACATTAACACTGAAGATATATTATATTTTATATGTGATAGAAAAAATAGTATTAAAAGAAATAGTATAAATAGATATGCAAGCAAAAATAAAAATCATTATATTAAAGCTATTGAAAATGGGGTATTTGATACAAATTCTGATATTAAAAAAATGTTAGAATATATAAATAGTAATAGATATAAAGGATTAAACTTTAAAAATCTGAATTGCGTCAAAAAGAAACTATTGAATTTAGAATGCCTAATGGTGAAATAAATTTTGATGAACTTTTATTGAATATTAAATTATTTAGTAGGCTAATTGAAATGTCACATAAATTAAATGAAATGGATGATTCTAATGAAATTAAAGCAAAAGCTATGAAACTAAGTAATATAGAAGATGAAAAGCAAAGATTACAAATACTACTTGATATATTATTTGATGATGAAGAGGAAAAAGAAAAATATAAAGCTAGATATTATAGTAATAAGAAACTATATTTAATAAATTTAAAGAATTTAGTGTCTATATTAAAAAGTAGATTATATTATAATGAATCGGTTGAAATAGAAGATAATAAGCATTTAGTCATAAGACAAAGTGTAAAATCAAAACACAGTAATAAATAAAATTATGAAAATCAAAGGGGTAAAATATTACTATTAACTTATATTGTTATACAATTATTACTACATATATAATAAAATACGTTAAATTTTATCTTTTTTGTAGAAATACAAAGTAAAAAGGTTTATAATAGTATTTAGTAAGGTATAGGTGATACTTATGATAAACTTAATAAAAAAAGATAATTTAAATTTAGGAATATTAGAAACTGATTTTGATATTTTTGAAGATATAGTTAATACATTTTCAAGTAAGCAAGTAAAAAAAGATTGTCAGGAAGCTTTAGATGATTATATTATTCCAGAATATTTTAAAAACAAGATAACAATAGCTATTCAAACAAATAAGATGCTTATTGGATATGTTTCTTTTGAGTTCAAAAATAATAGTAATGTTTCTCAAGTTGAAATAAGTAAGTTATATGTTTTAGAAGAATTTAATAATAAAGCAATGGATACTCTTTTAATTGAAAGTGTTATTTATGTGGCAAGTGAAGTTGGTTCTAGAAATGTTATTGTAACTGTTGATGAGCATGATGATAAAACTTTAAATTTATATAAAACTTTAGGCTTCTATGAACTTGGAATGAATGAAGATGGTAACTTACTTAGTATAAGTGTTTTATCTTTTGTTTCATCTAGAAAATTAAATGATAAATTCAGAGATATTATGCCTGACTCTATAGATTATAAGAATTTAAAGTTAGTAAAGAAAATTGCAAGTGGCAAATCTGGAAATATTTATTTAACTCAAGATGGACAGATACTTAAAATGTTTACATCTACTTCCTTTACTTATATAAAAGATAGAGAAGAAACTTTAAAATTTTTAAAGAATATTGATGATGATGAAATAGTAAAACCTAAAAATTTAGTTTATTATGATGGAATTTTTGTTGGGTATATAATGGAGTATTTGCCCGATGGTGAACCAATATGGCCTAAGAGTAAACAATATAGTTTTGAAGAAAAATTAGAAAAAATTAAATTAATAGAAAATGTAATTAAAAATTTACATAAAAAACATATTTACATTTGTAATTTAGATCCTAGTAATATATTTTTTGATAAAAATGAGAGCGTTAAGTTAATAGGATGTGATTCATTTGTTATTAAAGATAATGTAATAAATAATGAAGTTGATATGAAGTTTAGAGATCCGTTAAATAAAATTATTTGTAAAAAAACCGATTTGTATGCTTTTGCAATAACTTCACTTCAGATATTAATAGATGAAAATATTAATAGCAATGCTTCTTTAGAAGAAATAGAAAAAATATATAATAATAATAAGAAAAAATTACCAGTAAGTTTCCAAAATTATTATGATAAATTATTTAGAGATAACGATCGTTATTATATAACAGATGCTTATGAAATATATTTAGATGAAATGTATAACTTAAACGATAATTTAGAAGATAAAAAAAGTGGTAAAATAAGTGTTATAATATTATCTATAATGATGTTTGTAGTTGCACTTATTGGATATTTAGTATTTAGATTTGGAATGTGATTTTATAAAAAACTCCATGAGGAAAGAACTAAAATATTATTTTAAAAATTTTTGTGAATTACACCGTTTAAAAAACTATTGACTTTTAAGAAAAAAAATGATAGTATAGACTGCATTCAAACAAAAGGGGGATGATTTTCATGGGAAAAATCACAAAAAATGAAGTTTTAAAAAAATTAGCCGATATTGATAAAGAAGTAGATAGAGTTGCAAGAGAAAAAGAAAATAATGAAAATTATGGGTGGAGAATTAGAATTCAATTAAAAAAAATAGAATTAGAAAAAGAAACTGATGATGATAGAATTTATAATTTAAAAAAAGAAGTAAAATCCTTTGAATATATAATTGAACTTAATAGTAAAAAAATTAAAGAAGATGCGGAAAAAGAAAGACTATTAAGGAAATTAGAAGTTTTAAAAAAACCAATAAATGAAAAATTAGATTATTATAAAAATGCTAAAGAAAAAGCAGAAGAAACCATTAAAATAAAAGAAAAAGAAGCTAATGAATTATTAAGTTCTTTGACTGTTGAAGAAACAGAAAAATTAGATAAATTAAGAAAAATTTCTAAAGAACTAAAAAGACAAAGAGAAATAATTGGAAATTTAGAATACAATATTTCATTAATAGAAAATGCTTTAAGAGAAAAAGATATAAATGAATTAATAAATATATTTAATTTTAAAACTAATAAAGAATTAATTGTGAAATTAGGCAAAGATGACTATAGTAAATCATATAAGACTAATAACTCATTAGAAGAAGCAAGAAAATTAGTTGATGCTTTAAAATGCAATGGTCTTACTAGAAAAAATTTCAAAAAAGCTAAAGATGCGGTAATGAAATTAGAAGATACAGCTGAAAAAGCAGAATTAGTTAAATTGCTTAATGATTATGAATTAAAACTTAAAGAATTAGAAGAAAAAAGTAAAAATAATGAGTTAAAGGAAAGTATTGAAAATACATTACAAGAAATAGAAAAAATTCTTATTGATAAAAAAGATACTATAACTACTAACGATATAAATGAACTTAACGTTAAATTAAATGCTGTATCAGATAATATAATGAAATTAACTGATGGTTCAAATCTTGCTTTTGAAGAAAGGGTTAATTGTGTTAAGTTTGGATTAGGATTCCAAGAATGTAGAATTATAGTTAAAGATTCAGCTTCTTTTGAAGATAAAAAAGATATTTTACATGAAAAAATAGAAAAACTTATAGATACATTTGAAAGCTTAAATGAAGAAAATAAAAATGACCGTAAAAATATATTAAATACAATAATAATGTACTATAATAGAGAAGGGCAATATTTATATCAGCAAGAATTATATTCTAATGATAATCAGGAAAAATATAGCTTTTTTACAAAGTTTTCAGAGTTTGTAGCAGGTGGATTATTTAATAAAATTACATCTTCAAAACTTTATAAAAAATTCTTTGAGAGAAAATTAAAGAAAGCTGAAGAAAAGAATAATGATGAAAAAATAGAAAAATATTCTAAGAAGATAAGTGATATTGGAATTATAAATGGAGTAAGATTATTTGTTAATAGAAATAAAATAGCTAAATTAAAACCAAAATTATATAAAGAAAATATAATGGTATCAGATAAAGATAAAAATAAATATGATAAATCTATACAATATATTTCTGATAAGATGACAGGTAAATTATATGAATATTCTACTGATAATGATAAGATAAATAATAAAGATATTGTAACAAATATAATATTACAATATATTGATACTATTGCATTATCAAATGAATATAGTGAAATAGCTAATAAAACTGAAGAATTCATTTCTGATTCATTTAACAGTGGCATATTAAGTGATGCTGAATGTAGAGCTTACATTCAAGAAATTGAAAATATTGTAAGTTATCGTAGAAGTTTTGATAATAATCCATATGAAGTTAATGAAAATGAAATTAATGATATGATTGTTTATTGCGATAATAGTCCTTTATCAGAAAACATTAAATATTTAAAAAAATAAAAAAAGCATTTTAAGCCAAAGTGCTTTTTTTCTTAATCTGTTATTGATATAAAACAATAAATATTTTAAAATATAATTAAATGAAATAATATGGAGATAATATGAATGGAATATTGATTGTAAACAAACCTAAAGGTATAACAAGTAGGGATGTAGTAAATAAAATAAGTAAAATATATAAAATAAAAAAAATAGGGCATACAGGTACTTTAGATCCTCTAGCAACTGGAGTTTTAATATTATGCATTGGAAATGCAACTAAACTTGTTGAACTTTTAACCAGTAATGATAAAGAATATATTGCAACTGTAAAAATAGGAGTACTAACTGATACGCTTGATATAGATGGAAAAGTAATACAAGAAAGAAAAGATAATTTAGATAAGAATAAATTAGTTAATGTGTTAAATTCTTTTATTGGAGAGTATGAGCAAGAAGTGCCAATATATAGTGCGGTTAAAATAAACGGAAAGAAACTATACGAATATGCAAGAAAAAATATAAGTGTTAAATTACCTAAAAGATGTGTTAATATAAAAAAAATTGAATTATTAGAATGTAATGATGATTATTATAAGTTTAAAGTAAATGTTTCAAAAGGAACATATATTAGAAGTTTAATTAAAGATATTAATAATAAACTTGGTATAATAGGTGTAATGAGTAATTTAATAAGAACTAAACAAGGAATTTTTAGTTTAGAAGATGCTCTTTCTATTGAAGAAGTTCAAAAAAATATGGAAAGTATTATTTCTATTAAAGATGCATTATATAATTATAAATTTATAGAAGTAAGTGATATATTATATAAAAAAATTAAAAATGGACAGTTAATAAATAATATATATGATGATAAAATTATTGTTTTTACATATAAAAAAGAAGTTGTAGCAATATATAAAATATATGATAAAGATAGTAGTAAAATGAAACCATATAAGATGTTTTTAAATTAAATGTATAATATTATGTGTGTATATTTGTAGTGTAAACTAATTGACACAAAAGCTAATTTATGATACAATACACATACAAATTGAAAACATAATGTTTTTGTTTAGAAGGGGGTTAATCTATGAAAGGTAATTATATTTTTGAATATTTAAATGAAAATGAATTCAAAAAGCTAGAACGTTCAGTGAAAAAATATAATATGCTTGCATTTAAAAAATTAATTTTTGAATTTTATCCAAAAATGAAGGAAGGCATTTTTTTAGGAAAATTAGTTAGTACTAATGCTGAAGAAAATACTATGAAGTATGAATTAAGGCTTCCAACAGATGATTTATTTGTAAGAGTACATGGTGAAGTTGTTTTGCATTATTCTGTATGTGTTAATAGTCATACAATTATACTAGAAACAATTACTCCTGAAGAATTATTATCTGAAGGTCATAGGCAAGAGTTAAAAGCTTATAAAGGTGTAATGTTATCAAAAGCAAATCCTGAAAAAGATAAGTTTAAAATAGATTTATTAAATATGTTACAAAATGGTGATTAATCATCATTTTTTTTGAAATAAAAAAAGACTATAGAGTCTTGTTTAAAATAATATATTAAAGTTACCAATTTCCAACGCTTGGAATTCTAATAATCCATTTAGTATAACATTTTATATACTGTAATTTTTTACCTTCAAAAGTTACGTCTTTTGAAGATACATAATAAGTTGTGTCATTTGTTGAAATGTCGTCTTGTCTTTCTAAATCTGTTGTATATGCTATTATTGGATGGCCTGATAAAGCTATACTAAGTCTTGCAGCTCCTTCTTCATTAAAAAAAGAAAACCAGCAAAATAATAAAACTAATACCATAATTAATATATTAATTATTTTTAATCCTGCTTTAATTACAAATATTACAGCTCCAATTATTAAAATTAATGTAATCCATTTACTTATTTCTGCGCTTATCATAAATCTTCTCCTATTATATATTTTATGGTGCCTCCTGTAAGAATCGAACTTACAATTCAGCCTTACCATGGCTGCGTTATACCATTTAACTAAGGAGGCTTACTAATTGTATTTTAGCACAAAAAATTTATATATACAATTTTTTTAAAGTGTATACTAACAGGATAAACGCATGAGTTTTTAAAACTTATGTGTTTTTTTAATGTATAATAAAAT
>CAYOAY010000024.1:0-16477 GCA_964402155.1 uncultured Muribaculaceae bacterium
TCTTTTTCTACTTACTTTTTTACAAATTAACAAAATTTATTCTATTTTACTGATTTGATATTATTTTTTTACCGTAATTGTTGTTTTTATCTTATATAATTTTTCATTTTTATATATTTCCTCAACTTTATATGTAATATTATTTTCTGTTTCAATACCAATAAAACGTTTATTAAATGCTTCTTTTATTTTATCTTTAGATATAATTTCATTAAAATAAGTATAAAACTCATTTAGATTTTGATAAATTAATTCTTCAGAAAATAATTCGTTTTCAGAATATATCTCAGAGGTTATTTTTATAATTTTTTTAGTATTATATTCAACTTTATAAACTATATCATTTAAATTACTATCATAATCATAATAGTTTTTATAAATAATAAAATTTTTATTTAAACCCTTATTTATAGTTTCATATTTGATGCAATCATATAAATTACAATATTTAATAATTTTGTTCGAAATATTACTATATTTTTTATTTAGCGATAAATTGATATAATAAGAACCAAATATATTGATTAAAATAAAAAGAGTAAGATAACAAACCATAGCTATAATACTATTTTTTTTATTTTCCCTTTTATCTTTTATAACAAGAATAATATTTAAAATAATTCCAAATACTAATATTAGCACATTTAATATTAGCATAATTTTTATCAAAATAGCATTATAATTATGATTAGTATAATATATATTAAATAGTATTAATAAAAATAGTACCAAAATATTAATGCAAAACAATATACAAGTATCTTTTCTTAACTTAATTTTTTTATTCATAAAATCCTCCATTAATTTTATTATAACATGTTTATGAGCTTTTTATTGATGAAATGTAATAATTATGATATTATTAATTCAGTACGAGTAAGGAGAAAAAAATGAATTTATTTATACTATGCACTAAAATATTTATAGCTAGAATAATTGATGTTTCGCTAGCTACATTTGTAACAATCTTAACTGTAAAAAATAAGAAATTAATAGCAACTATAATTGGATTTATAGATGTAATTATATGGTTTTTAGTTGTTAAGGAAGCATTAAATACAACTAATAGTAGTATATGGATTGCATTATCTTATGCTAGTGGATATGCAATTGGAACATATATAGGCACAACGCTTTCACACATTTTAATTTCTGGGAAGGTATTAGTTCAAGTTGTAGTAAATGGTTCTTTAGAAAGTAAAATAGATGAAATAAGAAATAAGGGTTATGCTATTTCACAAGTAAATGCAAAAGGAAAAAATAACACAGATAAATTAATGCTTTTTATAGAAGTTGATAAAAAAAATGTTGATGAATTAAGCAGTATAATTAAAAAAATTGATGAACATGCTTTTATAATAGTAAATGAAACAAAATATGTTGAAAATGGGTTCTTTAAATAGAACTATACGCCGCTTTAGTTTAATGGTAAAACAAGTCACTCGTAATGATTAGCTGTAGGTTCGATTCCTACAAGCGGCACCAGATTGATAGGAAACTCGAACTTTTCGAGTAGTAATAAATATTAACTAGAAGTACCGTCTAGTTTTTTTGTTATTATGAGGAAAGTGAGGAGTTTTTAATGAAGGAAGTAAAAATATTAGAAGTTGAAAAGGAAGTTTTAAAAAGAATTGATATGATATGTAGATTTGCTTGTTGTAAATACACTATTAAACAAGGAAGTATTATTAATATTAAAGGAAGTAATATTGCTTATGTAAGTCCACATATTATAACAATTAAAAAGAATAATTATTTAATATTTAATGGAAGTGATAAAATTTTTATAAATGATTATTCTAAATTTATTAAATTAAAAGATATGGAAGTTCATATTAAAAACAATTAAATGTTTTTAAACTAGGCGTACAAAAAGGAAGTAAAATACTTGAGGTTAAAAGTATGGTCTTTTTGTGCTTTTAATCTCTTTCAAAAAAAATAATAGAAAGAGAGATGAAATTATGAACAACGAAAAGAAAATTGCAGATATTTATATTAGAGTTAGTACACTCGATCAAGCAAGAGAAGGTTTTAGTCTACCTGAACAAAAAGAAAAACTAATTGATTTTTGCAAATCAAAAGGATATGAAATTCATAAGGTATATGCTGATGAAGGAATAAGTGCTAAAAATGATAAAAGACCAGCATATCAGAAAATGATAAATGATATTAAAAACGGTACAGTTAATGTTATAGTTGCTTTAAAATTAGATAGACTTACAAGAAGTGTTTATGATGTAGAAAAACTAATGAAATTGTTGGAAAAATATGGTTGTGATTTAGATTGCAAAGATGATGATTCTAATACATTAACTTCTAATGGAAGAATGTATATAAGATTAACGACTGCATTTAGTCAAAATGAAATAGAAAGATGTTCAGAAAGAACTAAGTTTGGTATGGTTGGAGCTATCAAAGCAGGACACATTCCAAATAGAACTCCAATAGGATTTAAAAGAGATAATAAAAAGTTAGTTCCAGATGATTTAACTAAAGATATTGTTATTAGAATGTATGATTTATATTTAGAAGGAAAAAGTTATCAAAGTATTGCTAACATTTATAATAAAGAAGAAGTTTTAGGTAAAACAAATTGGAAAGATTCAAGTATTCAAAAAATAATGACTAATGAACTTTATAAAGGAGATTTTGTTCATGGTAAGAGAACAAAAAAGCCTATTTATTATGAAAATGTTACTGAGCCAATAGTATCAAAAGAAAAATGGGACGCTTGTCAGTATCAAACAAAAAGAAATGCAAGACACTATGAAAGAACTGCTACTTACCTTTTTACTAACAAATTAAAATGTTCTAAATGTGGTAATTTTCTAGGTGGCAAAGCTACTACTAAAAGAAAAAGTGGTAAGAAGTATTATTATTACAAATGCGAAAAATGTCGAACTAATTATAAAGAAGATATTATAAGAGATGGACTACTATTTCAACTATATGATTTAATAAAAAAAGATAATTTAATCAATAAATATTACACACCATTTATAAAACACAAACAAGAAGATAATACTAAAGAATATCTTTTAGAATTAAAAGAATTAGAAAAACAAGATGATAGAATTAAAGATGCTTATACACATGGTATTGTTAAAATGAATGAATTTGATAATGAATTAAAGAGTATTCGATATAAAATCAATAGTATTAATAAGAAGTTAGAAGAAATAAAACAATGTGAAAACTTTAATTTTACTACTAATGATTTATTAATTTTAGAAGATACAGAAACAATTGATACTTTTGTTAATCCCGATATATTTTTAACTAATATTCTAAATTTAACTAATTCTTCAAGAGAAGAAATGAAAAGAATAATTGGTACTTATATAGATAATATTGAAGTTAATAAAATTGGAGATAAAATAGAATTATTAAATATTGAGTATAGAAAAAGTTTTCTAACTGATTTAGTAAATTATCATAATAATTATGGTGTACCATATAACTTTAATATATTTAGTGATGAAAAAGGTTTTAAAATACCAATGAATCACGAAGGTAAAACAAATTTTGAAGCAAAAGAATATTTTAATAAATTACAAGATATTATTTCAAAAAATAGTTTAAAACTAAATTATTATGAAACTGAAGCAGATAGTAAATTAGAAGATATTAGTTTTGAACCTAATGGTGATTATGAACAAATTTTAAGACTAATAGTTTTATCAGATACTAAGAATTATAATGATAAAACTTTAAGATTAGGAGTTATTACTTTAGATTTAGAAAGTGTATTATATTCTCGTTTAAACAGAAAAGGACAACCAAATGAGCTATGCAATATTTAGATGTAAAAGTATTAATACATTAAGTGATTTATCCCATATTGGAAGTCATAATAAACGAGAAAAAGAATCTTATAAATCTAATCCTGATATAAGAAAAGAAGACAGTATTAACAATATAGAATTAGTAAAATGTAATAACAAGTATAGAGAAAAGTTTTATGAAATTACTAAGGAATATCGAAAAGAACATGAAGAAAAAATGAAAACCATTAGACAAGATAGATATAAAGATTTTGATCAAATGGTAGATGATTCTAAAAGTTGTGTAGCAGATGAAATGATATTTACAAGTGGTCCAGAATTCTTTAAAAATATGACAAAAGAAGAAATATTAAAATGGGCTAATGGATGTATGGAGTTTGTTTATAATGATTTAGGTTATACCAAAGAACAAGTAATACATTCAGTATTACACTTAGATGAAAGAACACCACACATTCATTGTGTAGTAGTTCCTCTTGTTAAAAAGTTTGATAAAAGAGTTAATAAAGAAAGATATTCTATTTCTAAAAGAGATTATATAAAAGATAAAGAATATTTAAGTATATTACAAGATAAAAATTGTTTTAGATTAAATAATTTAGGTTTTAATTTAGAACGTGGAGAAAAAGGAACTAAAATTAAAAATCTTTCTTTAGGTCAATTAAAAGGTATAACTAGACAATATGAAAGACTTGCAAACAAAAGTATAAAGAATATTGAAGGTGAACATTTAAAAATTATTAACATGTTAAAATTTTCAAAAAAGAAAGCTTTTTCAGATTCAATTATTCTTAATGGTGAATCATATCACATCTTACTAAAATATTTAGATTTATATACTAAAGAAATTCAAAACCAAGTAATATATCAAAACTTTTTCAATGATTTAGATGATTATATTTTTAATTATAAGGAATTAGAAAAAGAATATAACCACTCACAAAAAGTAATAGATAATTTAGATGAAGAATGTGAAAAACTAGAACAAAATAATAATAACTTAATTGATTTTATCAAGTATATATTAGAAATATTAAAAGATTTTTTTAGAAGAATTCTACTTTCCAAAAATGAAGTTGATAAAAATAAAACTATAAATGTTTTAAAAGAATGTTATGAAAAAGATTTATATAATTCTCATGATTTAATAGATATTTCTAAAAATACTGATAAAGAAATAGAAGTAATTGATTTTATAAAAGAAGAAATATTAGAAAAAGAATACGACTACTTCGATTAGTCGTATTCTTTGTTTATACTAAATTTTTGATAATTTAGAAACACACTTGCACATTGACAAAATCAATGAGCGTGTATAACCAATATAAAAAAATACTATTTAACACTTCTTCCGATAGGTTCTCTATCATTATTTTTAAATTCCTCAATACATTTTTTTGCATAAGTTCCAAATTGATCAGTAGGAAACTCTGCATAAAACATACTAGCAACAACAGGAAGTTTTTCTGGTCTTGTTTTGTAAAAAACTTCTTCATAATCAATATAACCTTGTTCTCTAGATGCTATCGATAATCCTAATAAATCTTTTTTCAAATTAATATAACTTGCTATTTCATGAATTGGTCCAGTTAACAAAGGAACCATTTCCACTAAATAATGAGCAAATATCTCACTTTCAGTAGAGTATGTTTTAGGATTCCATTGAGTAGCCATTTTTTCTTGTAATGCATTCAATTTTGTATTTGAGCCAAATGCAACCTCAACCATTTTTTTAATATTTTCTGATAATTTTTTTTCTACTTCAGCTTGTTTAAGTGAAATATAATTAGAAATTTGTTCTACTGCTTCTGATTGTTGATTAAGATTAGTTAAATCATTAATTGGCAGTGAATCTAGATATTTAGCATGTTCGATGATATTACCTTCTGGATCTTTTATAGCCTTTGTCTTATTAATAAAATTATTATTTTCTATTTTAGTATTTAGATTTTCATTCATATAAAAGTACCTCCTTGTATAAATTATATCATAATTTTTCTGAATTTTACTAAAAATCAGAAAATAATTTTAAATATATGATATACTAGATGTAATTGATTTTAGGAGATGATAAATTTGAAAACATATATTGTACTAGATGAATCAGGAGCAATGCACTTGAAAAATGAAAGATATTTTGTTATAGCTGGGTTTATTACCAGAGAATTGCATAAAGTAACATCATCTCATAAAAGAGTTGAAGAAATTGTAAAACAGAGAAAAAATATACCTATTAATGAAAAAATAGAATTAAAATCATCTCACATAAATGATAGTCAACAAGCATTATTTCTAAATGAATTATATTCTTTATCTGATGTAGTACCAATAGCAATAGTTGTTGATAAAGAAAATTTAAAAAAATTTGGTGCTTCTGAAAATGTTGCTTACAACTTTTTTGTAAAAACATTATTAAAATATTTATTTAAGTGTAATATTCCTATTTTACAAACTAATCAAATAGAACTAAGAGTTGATAATAGAAATACATCTGTAAAAACTCTAAAAGATTTAGAAACATTTCTACAATGGGAATTTGAATTAATGGATTTAGAAGTTGAAGTTAAATATTTAGACTCAAAAGATAATAGAGATGTACAAATGGCTGATTATGTTGCAAATTTAGTTTGGAAAAAACACAATCGACCAAATGAGGATTTATCAAGGAGAGTTCCACAATATTATAGAACATACATTTCAAAATTTCCATTTAAATTATTCGGACATAATCCAAGTATAAAACAGTTAGAAGAAGAAAAAGAAAAAAATTTAGAAGAATTAGTTGTAAATTCATAAAAAGATGATATAATATTATCAGAAGACCTTTAAGGTGTATCGAACCAAGCACTTTATGTGCGAATGTTCTAATCGTATGTTAAGTACGGGATCCCTTAGGCAGAAAAGTAATCCGAGAGGGTTACTTTTTCTTTTAAAGTATGTTATACTTATATCAGTTAATAGTTATTACTAACTATTTCTTTTGCCCCAGAAGTTGTTCTACTTCTTCCCTTAGGGCACCAGATTTGATTGATACTCGAACTAAAATAAATAGTTCGAGTTTTTAAATATTTTATTAGGATAAATATTAAGGAATTTTGGTAAGTATATTTATAATGAAAGCAAGTTTTATTTAATGAATTAAAAAGTTATTCCATTATACTGGAATAACTTTACAAAAAATAGATATAATAGTATAATGTAAATGAGGTGATTTATAATGCTAATCAGGGAAAAGTATTTATCTAAAATTAGAAGTTTTTATCATACTGAATCATTAATAAAAATTATATATGGAATGAGAAGAAGCGGCAAATCTGTTATTTTAAATCAAATAATGGATGAAATTATTAAATGTGGTATTGATAAAGATAATGTAATTTATATCAATTTTGAATCTTTAAAATATGATTTTATAAAAAATGCTAAAGATTTATATAATTATATTGAATCTTTAAAAGTAAATAACGATAAATACTATGTTTTTTTAGATGAAATTCAAAAAGTTGAAGAATTTGAAAAAGGAATCAATTCTTTAAGAATTACTAATACTTATAGTATTTTTATTACTGGTTCAAATAGTAGAATGACTCTACTTGAACTTTCAACTGATTTATCTGGTAGATATGTTAGTTTTAGAATAAATCCATTATCTTTTAAGGAAATTGTTGAATTAACAAATACTAAGGAAAAAGATTATGAAAAATTATTATTTGATGTTTTCAAATGGGGTGGACTTCCTCAAAGATTTTTATTTACTAATGATGAAGATAAAATAAGTTATTTATCAAGTGTATATGATTCTATTATCTTAAAAGATATTGTAGAAAGACTTGGAATTAAAGATATAGCATCTTTTAATAAGGTTCTTCAATATATATTAGATACTGAAACTAGAGAATTTTCAAGAGATAATGTCATAGAATATTTAAAGAAAGAATATCATGAAATAGCTAATGATACTTTGTATAATTATTTAGAAGCATTTTCAACAACTTTTATTATGAATAAAGTATATAGATATGATATTCATGGAAAAAATGTTTTAAAAACATTAAACAAGTATTATGCTAATGATTTAGGGATTAAGCAAATTAAAACAAATAATGAAGAAATTAATTATTCAGTAGCCTTAGAAAATATTATTTATAATGATCTTATAGGAAAAGATTATAAAGTGTTTATCGGAAAAACTAAAAAAGGTGAAATTGACTTTATTGCATCAAAAAATAATAAATTTAAATATATTCAAGTATGTTATGATTTAACAGATGAAAATACTAGATTAAGAGAATTTAGTGCTTTTGATGGAATAGATGATAGTGATAAATATATAATTACTTTATCTAAGGAAGATTATTCTAATAACGGTGTCAAACAAATAAATATTTTTGATTTTTTAATGAACGATAACTTTTAATTTAATATAAAATAATATATAATTTTAGTAGTTAGTAAGTATTACTTATTATCATCTATTGGCCTTGTAGTTGTTAGACCTACTCCTTACTGGCACCAGATTGAATTACACTTGAACTATTTAATTTAGTCATGTTTAAAATATTTATATATAAAAGTATAATGAAAAAATAATTTATAATGATTATTAAAAAAAATTTAAAATTAGTAAAGGAACATTTATATATGAAATATACAAAAGAAGAAGAAATAATACATTTTGTTTTTTTGGCATTCAATAATATGAAAAGAAAAAAAGAAAATATAAACTTATCTTTTCACAGTATTATGGTTGGTAATATGCTTAAAAATATTGGATGTGATGAGCAAACTGTATTTATTGGATATTTACATGATATTATTGAAGATACAAAATATGATTATGATTTTATAAATAATAAATATGGCAGTGATATTGCACAGGGTGTTTTATTATTGACAGAAAATAAAGAAATTAAAAATTATATTGATAGAAAAAAAAGTTTTATAAATAAAATTAAAAAAGCACCTGAAAACATTTTATTAATAGAATTAGCTGATAAATTACAAAACTTAATATCAGATTATGATGCATATACAAAGTTAGGAAAAAATTTTTTAATTACTGAAGCTAATAATTATGAACAAATAAAATGGTACTACAAAACTTTGCAAAAAATATTTAATGAAAGAATTAATAAAAATAGTTTATTAGATAGATATAATGATATTATAGATGAGTATTTCAAATAATAATAGAGAATCCAAATAAGATTCTCGTTTTTAATTATTATAAAAAGATTTATAAGTTTTATATGCCATATAAATATCTAATTTACTTGATACTTCATATGGAGAATGCATAGATAAAATTGGAATTCCACAGTCTATAACATCTATTCCTTTATTAGCTAAAATGTAAGCTATTGTGCCTCCACCCCCTAAATCAACTTTTCCAAGTTCTGACATTTGATATATAATATCATTTTCTTCCAAAATATTTCTTACATATCCTACATATTCAGCATTAGCATCACTAGCTCCAGATTTTCCCTTTGAACCTGTATATTTATTTAACTCAACACCATGGCCTATATAAGATGCATTATATAAATCATAAGAATCTGTATACATAGGATCTACAGCTGCACCAACATCTGCGGAAAGCATTTTAGAATTTCCATATAAATCATTTATTAAATAAGGATTATTATTAGTTTTAATTATTAGTTTTGTAATAAAAGAATCAAAAGAATTAGACATCATACCAGTATTGCCCATACTACCAATTTCTTCTTTATCAACAAATGCAGCTACACAAGTATTTCTTGGTTTTTCTATTTCTAAAAACGCCATCAAACTTGTATATGCACAAGACCTATCATCTTGACCATAGCCTGCAATCATGCTTTCATCAAAGCCAAGACTTTTTGCATTTAAAGACGGTACAAACTCTATTTCTGCACTTATAAAATCCTTTTCATCTATATTGTATTTTTTTTTTAATATATTAACTATTAATTTTTTTGAGCTTTCTTCATAATTTAAAGGTATATTTCCTATAAGAATATTTAAATTTTCTCCTTTTATAGCATCTATAATTTTTTCATCATTTTGTTTTTCAGATAAATGTGGTAAAAGATCAGTTATTGTAAATATTGGTTCATCATCTTTATCTCCAATATTTATATTAATTATATCGCCATTAGATTTAACTATTATACCATGCATACTAAGTGGTATACATGTCCATTGATATTTTTTTATACCACCATAATAATGAGTTTTAAATAAACACTGTTCATTTTCTTCATACAAAGGATTTGGTTTTAAATCAAGTCTTGGTGAATCAATATGAGAACCAATTATATTAGCACCCATTATAACCGGATTACTACCTATTATTGTGGCATAAATACTTTTATTTTTATTAATCATATATACTTTATCACCTGCTTTTAATTCTTTTATAGTAAAAATATCTTTAAATCCATTATTAATTAAAGCCTCTCTTATATAAAAAACGCTTTCCCTTTCTGTTTTTACTTCATTTAAAAATTTTATATAATCATAGCAAAAATCATATATTTTCTTTTTTTCTTCTTCATTAATACTAAGCCATCCATTTATACTTTCTTTTTTTATCATTTAAAATTCCTCCGAGAATAGGATAACATATATATTATTAATAAAATGTCGAATTATATTTTAATTATTTACTATAAAAATTTTTAATCACTAATTTAATTTTAATAAACTTAATCATTAATTTTTATTTTCTATAATTTTTTATAAAACAAAAAAATCAAACATTTCTGGTTGATTTTTATATATTAAAGTTCGAATATCACGAACAAATTTAACTATTGGTGGAGCTGACGAGATTTGAACTCGTGTCCGAAAATTCTTCTTCTATAGATTCTACAAGTTTAGTTAGTAATTAAATTTTAATTAAATGATAAAGGTAACTAACATACCCATCATATAACGAGTTTAGTAAAATTCATTACTCCTTCCTAAACAAAAAGAATAATATAACTCACTAAAATGAGCCTCTTTAAAAATTCGTGAGTAAAACTTAAAAAGAAGCGCTTTCTCTATTAACGATTAAGCAGCACAAGCTGCGAAAGCATAATTATTATTGTTGTTATTTATTTTTGTTTGTACGTAAGGTGTACATTCCACTTGCAACTATAGCCTCATAATTTCCGTCGAAACCAATAACAGCCCCAACTAGCAATAACATACATATTATAACATTAAATTATTAAAATGCAATTGTTAAATTTTGCAGTTTTATGTATAATTAGTATAGGTGAGATTATGAAAAGAAAAAACAAAATTATTATTTTTAGAATAATACCATTTATTATGATACCATTTTTAACAGTATTAACAATAATATCTATACATTCTAATAATTTAATATTTATTCCAATAAATTATATAATATATATTCTTTTATCTTTATTTATATATTTATTAATTGTAAGCTTTTTTATCATTAAAAAAAATAAAGATAAAAAAACTAAAAAGAACGTAATACTAAAAATATTATGTTATATATTTTTAGTATTATATATACTTGGGTGTTCTGCATTTACATTCTTACTTTATGGTCCTTATGAGGATTTTAGACAATGGCTTATATCAACTGCTATGAGTACCATGAATCATCAATAT
This sequence comes from uncultured Muribaculaceae bacterium, assembly GCA_964402155.1. Classification (GTDB taxonomy): domain Bacteria; phylum Bacillota_I; class Bacilli_A; order RF39; family UBA660; genus Aphodocola. The sequence continues at coordinate 11,403 of CAYOAY010000024.1, forward strand.
TTATGTAAATGGTTTTATAGTGATAAAGAAATAAATAATATATTAAATAAAAACTATATTATAGAAGTAAATGAAGAAACAAATGTAGACCTAATAAAAATGGAAGAAGAAATATATTCAAATGAATATGAAAAACAAATATTAAAAAGAGAAAAAGATGATAAATATAAAATAATAGAATTAGAAGTTAATGGTCAAAAAGCTTATTTAGCTGCTATTTATGATCCATCGCTTGTAAAGGTTGCAGTTACATCTGCTCTTGGAAGATATGGTCAATATGTTACTAAAATGGCAAAAGATCATAATGCATTATTGGCTGTTAATGGGGGCGGCTTTTATGATCCAGGAAACAGTAGTACTGGTGGAATGCCTACTGGTGTAACAATCTCAAACGGAAAAATAATTACAAATAATAATTATAGTACATATACCCAAAGTGGTGGTTTAATAGCAATGACATATGATAATAAACTTGTACTAATTAAAAATCCAACAGGTCAAAAAGCATTAAATATGGGAGTTAGAGATGGAGTATCTTGGGGACCATTTTTAATAGTTAATGGTAAAAAATCATTTATTAAAGGAAATGGTGGCTGGGGATATGCTGCAAGAACTGCTATCGGTCAACGAAGTGATGGGATAATTTTACTTTTAGTTGTTAACAGTAATTCTAGTAGAACTAAAGGTGCTGATATGATTGATTTAACTGAAATAATGAGTAATTATGGAGCTATTAATGCAGCTAATTTAGATGGGGGAACATCTTCAGTTATGGTTTTACCTAAAGGCGAAGCTATCAAATATAAACAAAGTTGTACTGATGAATACTGTTATATAAATGACCCTATAGACTCTTTACTAAGACATAAAACAAGAGGCATAGCAACATCAATTATAATCTCAGAATAAAAGAGCATATGCTCTTTTTTATTATTCAATTTTATATAAAAAAGAAAGTAAAACTACTTTCCCTAATACCTTATATTATGCTTTTCTAAATCTCTTTTTATATCTTTTTCTTTAATACTTTGCCTTTTATCATAAAGTTTTTTTCCTCTTGCTATACCAAGTAATACTTTAGCTTTACCATTTTTTAAATATAATTTAATAGGAACAATAGAATAACCTTCTTTTAAAACTTTATCTCTTATTTTAAATATTTCTTTTTTATGCAAAAGAAGTTTCCTTTGCCTTCTTTCATCATGATTAAACCTGTTACCCTCTTCATAAATTCCTATAAACATATTTATTAAGAATATTTCATTATTCTTAATTCTCCCATAACAATCTTTAAGATTACAGCTCCCCTTTCTTATTGACTTTATTTCCGTACCCGTTAAAACAATTCCCGATTCATAAGTATCTTCTATAAAATAATCAAAGAAAGCTTTTTTATTTTTTATTTCAATCATTATTCCACCTCTACTATACTAGAATATCTGGTTAAAACAGATTTATATTTATTATAATATGTTTCATAATTATTTAATAGAGTATTATTTAGTTTTGTATATGGATATACTTTAAAATCATTACTTCCTTTAAAATATGTATAAATTAAATTAGCTTTTATATTATCAAAAATAATTTTATTATTTTTATCTTTTATAATATTTAAACTTACTAATGTACCTGTTTGTTTATCTATAGTATCTTGAGCAGATATAAAGTTTCCAAGAGCATAAAATACTAAAGTATCATTAATCATTTCGACAGGCTGAATGCTATGAGCATGATTTCCTATTACTAAATTAACACCCATATTTGATAAATCCTTAGCTATTTGTTTTTGACTAGAATTAGGATTAGTAGTATATTCTTCTCCCCAATGCATAGCTACTATAATTAAATCAACACTATCTCTTACTTTATTAATATCATTCAAAGCTTTTTCTTTGGAATAAATGTTTGTTAAATACTCCTTACCCGCAGGTGGTAAAAGGCCATTTGTTACTGTCGTGTATGAAAAGAAAGCATATTTAATACCATTTTTTTGAAGTATTTTTATGTTAGATTCTCGTTCATCATTAGACAAAGCTTGCCCTGTATAATAAACGCCTGGCTTAGTTTTCCAATAATTAACAGAATTTATAACTCCTTTTTCTCCTTTATCCATAGTATGATTATTAGCTAAACTAACTAAATTAAATCCTAAATTAACCATAGCATCTCCTATTTCTTCTGGAGAATTAAATCTAGGATAAGCAGATAATCCTAAGCTTTTACCACCTATATTACTTTCTTGATTATAATATGCCAAATCATGATTTTTTATTAAAGGTGCAACTTCTGTAAACATCTTATCAAATGAATAAGAATTATCATTTACTTTAGCATCAGTATATACAAACCTATGAATTAAACAATCACCCACCATAACCATTGAAAACTGATTTGTTTCTTTTTTCTTTATTGTTGTAGTTTTAACTGTTGTTTTCCTATTAGTTACAAATCTATCACTAGTCTTACTTTTACTTTTTAAATAGCAAAATAAAACTATAATTACTAATATTAATAATAATATAAATAAAGTTTTTTTAACCCACTTTTTCAGCTTCCTCTTGCTTTTCATTTTTACAATTCTCCTTTTTAATTATAAAATCAATAAATGATTCTTCCTTAGATGCACTTTTACAAATTACCGTAATAGAATCTCCTATCTTATATCTTTTTTTATTTTTTTGTCCTACTAGTGACATAGTTTTTTCATCATAATTATAATAATCATCAGATATATCAGTTATATGTACTAAACCTTCTATCATATTAGGAAGCTGTACAAATAGTCCAAATGATGTAACTCCACTTATCATACCAGTATATTCATCCCCTATATGATCCATCATATATTCAGCCATCTTCAAATCTTCAACTTCTCTTTCGCACTCTATTGCATCTCTTTCCTTTAATGAAGAATGATCAGTTAATATAGGCAAATATTCTTTAAAATAATCTATAGTCTTACTAGATATATCATTGTTAAATAAATATGTTCTAAGAAGTCTGTGAACAGTTGTATCTGGAAATCTTCTAATTGGAGATGTAAAATGTGTATATATTTTACTTGCAAGGCCAAAATGACCAATATTATCTGGCTGGTATACAGCTTTTTGCATAGCTCTTAACATAAGTGAAGACAATATTTTATATTCCTTTTTATCTTTAAGCTGAATAAGTATATTTTCTATTGATTGTGGATATTTAATATTTACTTTGCCTGTTATTTTATATCCTAAGGTACTTATGAAATTTAAAAAGTCATTTACTTTTTCTTCTTTTGGTATACCATGAACACGATATACAAAAGGAAGTTGCATATAAAATACATGCCCTGCTACAGTCTCATTAGCAGCAATCATAAAATCTTCTATCATCATTTCACCAGTTGCTCTGTTTCTTAATGTAACATCTACTGGTTTTCCTTTATCATCAACAATTATTTTAGCTTCATCTGTATCAAAATCTATTGCACCACGTTTTTTTCTATTATTTCTTAAAATATCAGATAACTCTTTCATATTAGTTAAATCATTAGTAAAGTTTTCATATCCGTCTTCTATAATACCTTCATCTAACCATTTATTTACTTTATTATAAGTCATTTGGATTCTTGATTTAATAACACTTTCAAAAATTTCATGTGATACAACATTACCCTTTTTATCTATTTGCATAATACAGCTTATAGCTAAACGCTCTACTTTTGGATTTAAAGAACATATCCCATTAGATAACTTATGAGGAAGCATAGGTATTACCCTATCAACTAAATAAACACTAGTACCTCTTTGATAAGCTTCATCATATAATTTAGTTCCAGGTTTAACATAATAAGATACATCAGCTATATGAACACCTAATTCATAATTTTCATTATCTAATTTTTTTATTGAAATAGCGTCATCTATATCCTTAGTATCATCCCCATCTATAGTAAATATATTAAGATCAGTTAAATCTCTTCTACCTATTTTTTCATCTTCACTAACTTCATTTGGTATTTTATCTACTTCTTCTAAAACTTCATCAGGAAATTTAGGAGAAAACATATGTTTATATACAATAGATTCAATATCTACACCAACATCATTTTTATGTCCTATAACATCAGTAACTTCTGTTAAAAGATTATACCTATCTAACTCTTTTATAACATTTAAAACAACAATATGTCCATCTACCAAATTCTTTGTACTTTCCTTAGTTAATACAATTTTTTGTTTTATTTTCTTATCATTTAATAAAACAGTAGGTTTTCCATTATTAAAAACATATTCACCAACTAATACACCATAATTTCTAGACGCAATTCTAAGTATTCTGCCTTCTTTTTTGGCACCAGTATTTTTATTAATAACTTCTGCAATAACTAAATCCCCATTAATAGCACCATTTAAATTGTTACTACTAATATGAATATCTTCTTCATCTTCTAGCACTACAAAACCATATCCTTTATCAGATACTTCTATTTTACCCTTTTTTAAATGACTATACTCTAAAGCCATATATTTATCTTTATTAGTATGATATATTAATAAACTACTTTCTAATTCATTTAAAATCTTTAAAACATCTTGAATCATATCAGTAGTATATACACCAAGTAAATCACATAATTCATTTACTGTATAAGACTTATCATTGCTATTTAATATATTTAATATTTTATCCTTCATAAGCACCATCCCTATAATAATATTATAAAACAAAAAAAGACTTCTACCAAGCCTTTTTTACTACATATCTAATATTATACACAATACAAAGAAAGCAATACCTAAAGCATAAGTAAGTCTTGTTATAAAAAGTTCTCCTCCACGCTCTTTTCTATTCATAAATAAATCAGAATTTCCACCAGTAATAATATTACCTGTAGATTCTGCCTTACCACTTTGAAGAAGCACAATAATAATTAGTAAAACTGATACTATCATTAAAACTGTAAGCATATTAATACCTCCTTGTTATTTATAATTTTAACATATTATAAATATTAATACAACTAAACAATTGATATTTACAGGATAAAGACATGAAAAAATTCCAATTAAATACTTGACATACTATATTTA
>CAYOAY010000025.1:0-15591 GCA_964402155.1 uncultured Muribaculaceae bacterium
ATAAATACTGGCTAAAATGATACTTTTTTGTTTTAACAACTGAAAAAGTCGGGATTAATATAAAAAAAGTTGGAGCATATAGAATAAATTATTTAATTAATTTTAAACCATCAGTAGATATAAATTATTCAATTTTTATAAAAACAGATGGTTCTATATTACCTGGTAGTGATATAAGTAAAGATGCTAAAGCAAATGAAGAAACATTTATTTTTGGAAGTGTAATAGGACAACTTGCCATTAATGAAGCTGTTCGTTTATATATTAAAGCAAATAAACAAGTTAACTTAAGTTTTGGTTCAACAACTAGTGCTAAATTAAGCATTGTTAAGCTTGATTAAATATTAGTAATCAAATATCTGATTACTTTTTTTTCATTTATATTTATTTTAAAGTATGTTATAATCAAAAATAGGAGGATATATGAAATTTACAAATGATGATATAGAATTTTTAAAAAATAAATTTAACCAAATATGGAGGTTTCTTTGACATTCCTAAAAAAGAAGAAGAACTTACAGATTTAAATAATAAATTAATTAGTTCCAAATTATGGAATAATCCTAAAGAATTAGATAATGTAAATAAAAGTATTAGTCAAATAAAATCTATTTTAACACCCATAAATAAAATAAAGAATAATATAGATACTTTAAATCAAATTAATGATATTGACCTTAGTCAATTAGATGAAGAATTAATAAATGAATTTGAAACTTTATATACTGATACAAAAAAATTAATAGATGAAGAAGAAATTTTAACTTATTTATCTGATGAATTTGATTCTAATTCAGCAATTTTTGAAATACACGCCGGGGCAGGTGGTACAGAAAGCTGTGACTGGGCAATGATGTTATCTAGAATGTATGTAAGATATTTTGAAAAGAAAAAGTTTTCATATAAAATTTTAGAAGAACTAAAAGAAAAAGAAGCTGGGATAAAAAGTATTGTCTATTTAGTTGAAGGAAACTTTGCATATGGTTATTTAAAAAATGAAAAAGGTGTACATAGATTAGTTAGATTATCACCTTTTGATTCGAATAATAGAAGACACACTTCATTTGCAGCTGTTGATGTTATTCCAGAGTTTGATAATAATACTTCAGTAGAAATAAAAGATAGTGATATTAGAATAGATGTATATAGAAGTAGTGGAGCAGGTGGTCAAGGAGTTAATACTACAGATTCAGCTGTTAGAGTAACTCATATACCTTCTGGTATAGTTGTTACTTGTCAAAATGAAAGAAGTCAAATTAAAAATAAAGAAACAGCTTTAAAAGTATTAAAAAGTAAATTATATCAAGAACAATTAAAACAAACAAAAGAAAAAATAGATTCTATGAAAAGTGATCACAGTGGTATAGAATTTGGTTCTCAAATAAGAAGTTATGTACTACATCCATATTCTTTGATAAAAGATCATAGAACAGGTTATGAAACATCTAATGTAGAAAAGGTTTTAAATGGAGATATAGATTTATTTATAGAAAGTAACTTAAAAGGAGAAAATCTAAAATGAAATTATTAAGAAAATTAAAAAGTAAACATAATTCTAAAATATTAAAACTTATAAAAAAACCTAATATTTTTAAAAGGTATATATTTTTGATTATAGGTACTATAATTTATGCTTCTTCATATAATTTATTCTTTTTTGAAAATAATATTGTATATGGTGGTGCAAGTGGAATATCTATTATTACTAAAAATATTTTAAATCCTTCTATAATGATATTAATTTTAAATGTATTTTTTTTAACACTTAGTTTGATATTATTAGGAAAAAAGCAAACTTTAGATTCACTTGTTGGTTCTATTTTATATCCTTTATTTATTAATTTGACTTCTAATATTACGAATTATATAAAAATAGATAATGATAATTTGCTTTTAATATCAATAGTAGGTGGTGTGTGTATTGGTTGTGCAGCTGGAATAATATTTAAAAGTGGATTTACAACGGGTGGTACTGATATTTTAAATCAAATAGTAGCTAAATATTGTAATGTATCTATTGGTACATCAATGCTTATGACAGATGGAATAATTGTTTTATTAGGTGGTTTTTTCTTTGGTTGGACAAGAGTTCTTTATGCTATTATTGTTTTATATATAATAAATATAATGGTTGATAAGGTAGTTTTAGGAATATCAAATAGTAAAGCTGTGTATATAACAACTAACGAAGATGATTTAGTTTGTGAATATCTTTTAAATAATTTAAATCTAGGAATTACACTAATAGAAACAAGAGGTGGATATACAAATAATAAAGATCAAATAATAATGTGCGTAGTACCAACTGGTAAATATTTTGAATTAAAAAATGTAATAAATCAAATAGATCCTAAAGCAGTTATATTAGTAACTGATGCATATCAAACATCAGGAATATATACGGGTAATTCTGGAAATACAAGTATTATATAGTTAAGGAAGGTGTAGTAAATGGAATTTATTAAGTTTATAGATGTTGAAAAAACATATAAAAATGGTGTTAATGCAGTATATAATATGAATCTAGCAATAAAAAAGGGTGAATTTGTATTTGTAATTGGTGCATCAGGAAGTGGCAAGTCAACACTTATAAAGATGCTTTATCGTGAAGAAAAGCCTACAAATGGACAAATATATGTTGGTGGTATTAATGTTGCAAAAATTAAAAATAGTAAAGTTTATAAATTAAGAAGAAAAATAGGTATAGTATTTCAAGATTATAAGTTATTACCTAAATTAACGGTTTATGAAAATGTAGCTTTTGCTCTTGAAATTTATGGACTTCCTAGTAGTGAAATAAAAAGAAAGACTTTAAAAGCACTTGATTTAGTTGGTTTAAAATCTAGAACGAAGAGTTATCCTTCACAGTTATCTGGTGGAGAGCAGCAAAGAGTTGCAATAGCTCGTGCAATAGTAAACTCACCTAAACTACTTATATGTGATGAACCAACTGGAAATTTAGATCCTGATACAAGTTTGGAAATTATGAAAGTAATAGAAAAAATAAATAGTTTAGGAACAACAATAGTTATGGCAACGCATGATAGAGAAATGGTTAATAAAATGAAAAAAAGAGTAGTTTTATTGGATAAAGGAAAACTTGCAAAAGATTATGAGAAAGGAAGCTATAGTAATTATGAAAGCAATTAGAATTATATATAGAAACATAAGAGATGGTTTTAAAAGTGTAGGTAGAAATTTAAGTTTATCAGTTGCTTCAATATCATGTATAACAATTACTTTGTTAATAGTTGCAATAGCTTTAATAGCATCTTATAATGTTGAAAATATGACTAAACTTGTAAAAGAAGATTTTACTATTGTTACGTTTATAAAAACAGAAACTACTAATGAACAAATACTTGATTTAAAAAAGAGTATAGAATCATTTGATAATATTGAATCTGTTACTCATCAAACAAAAAAGGAAATTGCAAATGAAATGAAATCTACATCTGATTCTTTAGCATCTATAATAGATAGTTGGACAGATGAAAATAATCCATTATATGATACTTTACTTGTAAAAGTTAAAAAGACTGAGAATATATCAGATACTGCTAATAAATTAAAAGAATTAGAGTTAGTAGCAGATGTTAAATATGGTCAAGGTATGGTTGAGAGTCTGCTTAAAGTATTTGATGTTGTAGAAAAAGCAATGATAGTAGCTATGTTAGCATTAGTTTTTGTAACATTATTTTTAATAACAAACACAATTAAAATAACTATTTTTTCAAGAAAAAGAGAAATAGAAATAATGCGACTTGTTGGAGCGTCTAATTTTTCGATTAAACAACCATTTGTAATAGAAGGTTTTTGCTTAGGTCTTATAGGCTCTTTAATACCTATTGTAGCAACAATATATGGATATTCAGCATTATATAATCATTTTAATGGACAATTGTTTTCTCCGTTTGTTAAATTAGTTCCTGCAGAACCTTTTATATATTATTTATCATTAATATTATTAGGACTAGGTGTTATAGTTGGTATGTTTGGAAGTTATAGAGCAGTAAGGAAGTATTTAAAAATCTAATGAGAAGTATAACTAAATATATTATTTTAATATTAATATTATTTACAATACCAATTATAACAATTAATGCTAAAACAATAGCTGATTTACAAAAAGAATTAAATGCTGCTGAAAAAAAATTACAAGATGTAAATCTAAAAAAAGCTATTAATAATCAAAATATTTCTGATACTAATAAAAAAATAAATAGTATTAAGTCAAATATAACTCAAGTTGAGGAAAATATATCAGCTAAAACTAAAGAAAGTGAAAAACTTGAGCAAGATATAATTAAAAAGAATAATGAAATAAAAGATTTAATGAGATATTATCAAGTATCATCATCTGGTTCTGCTATGTTAGAATATGTAATGGGAGCTGAAAGTATAACTGATTTGATATATAGATTATCAATTACTGAACAGATATCTTCTTATAATAAAAAAGCTATAAAAAAGATGAATGAAATGATAGATGAAAATGAAAAAATTAAAAAAGAATTAGCTAGCAAAAAAGAAGAATTAACTAAGTTAAAATCTGATTTAGAAACCCAAATAATAGTTTTAAATCAAAAACAAAGTGAATTAGATAAAGAAGGGGAATCTGATGAATCTGCTATTAAAGGTATGAAAAAGCAAATAAATTATTATAAATCTATGGGATGTAAAGATACTGAGTCATTTGATTCATGTTATACTAGAATTTATGGTAATAATTATTTACCATCTGGAACATCTTTTAAAAGACCAACTAAAACTGGAAGGATATCAAGTGAATTTGGTCTTAGAGATTTATATGGTGAAGCTAATAATCATTTTGCAATAGATATAGCCATGCCAACTGGTACTGCTGTATATTCTGTTGCACCTGGTATAGTTGGTTATACTGGTGATATATGTGGTATTTCTCTTGTTATTTGGCATAATATAAATGGTAAAACATATTCATCAATTTATTGTCATTTATCTAAACAATTAGTAAAAAAAGGTCAAATAGTAACTGAAGATACTATGATAGCTAAATCAGGCTGTACAGGTAGATGTTATGGAGCACACTTACATCTTGGAATGGCAACAGGTAAATATAAAAGTGATTATTATAGATATTATAAAAGTTCTGGTAAAGGTGATAGTTTAGAGGAACATACTTTTAATCCAAGAGATGTAATTGTTTTCCCAGCTAAAGGAAAAAGTTATTCTAATAGATAATAAGCATCTAACATAAAGTTAGATGTTTTCATTTATAAAAATATGAGTATAATAAAATTATGTTTTATATAAAAGAGGTGTTGTTATGTTTAATTTAGTATCAAAATTTAAACCGGCTGGTGATCAAATAGATGCAATAAATAAATTATCAGATGGGGTAAAAGAAGGAAAAAAATATCAAGTGCTATTAGGTGCAACAGGTACAGGTAAGACGTTTACGATTGCAAATGTAATTAAAGAAGTTAATAAGCCAACACTAGTTCTTGCACATAATAAAACGCTTGCAGGTCAGTTATATTCAGAACTAAAAGAATTGTTTCCAGATAATGAAGTTTGTTACTTTGTATCATATTATGATTATTATCAACCAGAAGCTTATGTTCCATCTAGTGATACTTATATAGAAAAAGATTCATCTATAAATGATGAGATAGATGAGTTAAGACACTTTGCAACATCTTCTTTAATTAATTCAAAAGATGTAATAGTAGTTGCATCAGTATCTTGTATTTATGGTATTGGAGATAAGGAAGAATATGAAAATCATATGCTTACTTTAAAGGTGGGTGCTGAAATAAAAAGAGAAGATATTTTAAAAAAATTAGTTGATATGATGTATGAAAGAAATAATTTAGATTTAACTCGTGGTACTTTTAGGGCTAAAGGAGATGTTATTGAAGTTGTTCCAGCTTATGAGAAAGCTCACGGGATTAGAATAGAATTATTTGGAGATGAAATAGATAGAATATCAGAATTTGATTGCTTAACTGGTACTATTATAAAAGATAAGAAATTTATTTCTATAATGCCGGCATCACACTTTGTAACTAGTGATAGTAAATTATCTAAAGCTATAGTTAATATAGAAGAAGAATTAAAAGAAAGATTGTCATATTTTAAAGAAAATAATAAATTATTAGAAGCCGAACGCTTGGATGGAAGGTGTAAATATGATATAGAAATGCTTAAAGAAACGGGCTTTTGTTCAGGTATAGAAAATTATTCAAGACATTTAGCATTAAAAAAAGAAGGTGAAACGCCTACTTGTTTAATTGATTTTTTTCCAGATGATTTTTTATTAGTTATAGATGAATCACATGTAACACTTCCACAAGTTAAAGCAATGTATAATGGGGATAGAGCAAGAAAGCAAATGCTAGTTGATTATGGATTTCGTCTTCCATCAGCACTTGATAATAGGCCTTTAAAATATGAAGAATTTGAAGAAAAGATAAATCAAGTTATATATGTTTCTGCAACTCCTGGAGATGAAGAGTTAAGTAAAGTAAATAATAGTGTTGTAGAACAGATAATAAGACCAACTGGATTACTTGATCCTTTAATAGAGGTTAGAAAATCAAATAATCAAATAGATGATTTAATAGAAGAGGTGCAAAAACAAATAGAAAAAGGAGATAGAAGTCTTGTTACAACATTAACTATTAGAATGGCAGAAGAATTAACATCATATCTTAAAAATTTAAATATAAAAGTTGCTTATCTTCATAGTGAAGTTAAAACACTTGAAAGATTAAAAATTATTCATGATTTAAGAGAAGGAAAATATGATGTTTTAGTTGGTATAAACTTACTTAGAGAAGGCCTTGATATACCAGAGGTTAGTCTAGTTGCAATACTTGATGCTGATAAGCAAGGATTTTTAAGAAGCCATAGAAGTCTTATTCAAACTATAGGTAGATGTGCTAGAAATGCTAGTGGCAGAGTAATTATGTATGGTGATATTATAAGTGATGCTATGAAAACTGCTATAGATGAAACTAAAAGAAGAAGAGAAATTCAAGAAAAATATAATGAAGAACATGGTATAATGCCTCAAACTATAAAGAAGAAGATAATGGATGTAGTAAGTATTAGTGATGATAATTCTAAAGATAAAAAACATAGGACAAAAGATGAAATTCATAATGATAAATTATTAAAAGAGTTAGAAGAAGAAATGAAAAAAGCCGCTGATAATTTAGATTTTGAAAGAGCTATGGAACTTCGTGATATTATATTTGAGATGAAAGTAGGATAAATGTAAAATTTTGTATATAAGCTAAATAAAAAAATATTTGTGTTGCATTTAAATAAATTATATGATTCTATTATTATAGAAAGGAAAATAAATTATGGAAGAAAAAAGTAAAAAAACCAATACTTTTTTAGTGATTGGAATTATTATATTATTGATTGTAGTTATCTTTTTATGTGGTTATATATTTTTAGATAAAACAAATGATGAAAGTATAAGTGGAAATACTAATAATAACATTTCAAATTCTAAAAATGAAGAAACTAAAGTAGATAGTGAAAATAAAGAAACTTTAGAAAATACTAATGGACCAATTATATTTGATGGTACAAAAGCAGTTAATAGTAATGAGAAGAATTATACTTTATCTTGCCAGGGGAATGCTGGAATATATGCATCAGTAGATTCATCACAAAAAGTATTAACATTTAGTTTTACACCTTCTAAAGTTGTAGAAGATTATTCTTTAAACTGGACTAGTAATAGAGATGATATTGTAAGTTCTAAGATTAATTTTAATAAAAAAATTGCAGATATATTTTTGGGCGGTATGGGTCAAGATGTATCTCATGATACACTGTTCATATTATTAGAAGATGGAACTTTAGAGTATATTCCAATTGTTCATATGTTTAATAATGCACAAGAGCAAGTGGTATCTTATGGGAAAATTAACGGTGTAAGTGATGTTGTTAAGTTAACATTATCTAATACTTCTAATGGAGTAACTACTTTAGCTATAAAAAGTGATGGTTCATTTTATGATTTATGGTATGCTTTAGAAAATACTGGAAATTATTAATATTAACATTTTAAATTAAGACATTACTGATATATTTCAGTAGTGTTTTTTAATTTTTCTTATTACATTTTTATCTATTTTAAGATTGTAATAATGAAATTTACCTTTTATAAATAATAATTTTTATATTAATGATTTTTTTAATAGAAATTTGGTACAATTGATTCATAAAAAAGGAATCTATTAAATAAAAATTTTAAAAGATAAAGTAATAACTAAAAATAATATATAACTAGAAAATAAATTTAATGTGGTATTAAAATGACTATAAATAAAATAAAAAAAATATTAATTGAACAAAAAAATATGAATTTGTCAGGTAGTCTTTATCATAAAACATAGCTTGATTTTGCATATAATACTAATCATATTAAAGGTTTTACAATAACTTTTGATGAAACAGCAAGTATTTATGATATAGGGAATATTTTAACAAGTAAAGATAAAGTTATTGTGCTTAAAGCTGCAACAGAATTTTACATAAGAGGTATTAGAGAATATCAAACTAATAATGAAAAAGATTATTTAATAGATGCTTGTTTAAATAGTCAAGATAACTATAAAAAAGGTTGATTATTTTTTAGAGGATAATGAGTAATAATTAAAGGTTATTACCATATAAAATGAACTAATTACCAAATATTAATATATGAATAATTAGCAATTATATTGTATTTTTGTTAATTATTCACATTTTTAATAAATATTTAAAAAAATGTTGACATTTAACTAAAAAAGGAGTATTTTAAATTCAAAATATTTAAAAAAGGTGTGTAGTATGGAAAAAAATAAAGTGTTTTTAAATACTTTTATATTTTTTATTAACATGTTTGTTAAGTATATTTTTTCATGCTTATTTTGCTTTTATATCAAATAATTTAGGGCAGTAACTTTTAAGACATTGTGTCTTTGGGTTGCTGTCTTTTTGTATAGTAAGGTGGTGTTTAAAATGGATAAAATTACTTTAAATGATTTACTAATTAAATTAAAAGAATATAATCCTGAAGAAGTTGAAATAGTAAAAAAGGCGTATCTTTATGCTGATAATTTACATTCAGGTCAAAAAAGACAAAGTGGGGAGCCATATATAAGTCATCCTTTAAATGTTGCTTATATACTTGCCGAAATGCACGCTGATAGAGATACTGTTTGTGCAGGATTATTACACGATACATTAGAAGATACTAATATTACAAAAGAAGATATAGCCCACGATTTTGATCAAAATATTGCTAATTTAGTAGATGGCGTAACTAAATTATCTAAAATGAATTTTTCTTCTAAACAAGATCAAAATTATGCTAATACTAGAAAAATAATAACAGGAATAACAGAAGATGTAAGAATAATTATAATAAAACTTGCTGATAGACTTCATAATATGAGAACATTACAATTCAAGTCGGAATTTAAGCAAAAAGAAAACGCACTGGAGACTATGGAAATATTTGTACCACTAGCTTATTATATTGGTGCATACAGAATTAAAAGTGAATTAGAAGATTTATCACTTAGGTATTTAAAACCAGATATGTATAAAAGAATTGAAGAAAGAAAATTAAAATTAGAAGAAACAAGTGAAGCCTCATTAAAAGAAATGTTATATAAAATACAAACATTACTAGAGTGTAATAATATTCCAAATGAAATTAAAGTTAGAACTAAAAATATATATGGAATATACAAGAGATTAAATGAAGGACATAAGTTGTCTGATATACATGATTTATTAGCACTTAAAATAATGGTAGAGAACATAGCAAATTGTTATTATACATTAGGAATGATACATAAAGAGTATCATCCAATAAATGATAAGTTTAAAGATTATATATGTAATCCAAAAACAAATATGTATCAAAGTTTACACACAACTGTGTTTGGCCCAGATGATAGATTAGTTCAAACCCAAATAAGAACATTTGATATGGATAAAGTTGCATCCTTTGGATTAACTGCATATTGGGATGAACAAAAAGGAAAAGCAAGAGATGTGATGCAAAATGATTTAAAACAAAAATTTCAATTTTTTAAATCATTAACTGAAATTAATTCAATGTTTGGAGATAACCAGCAATTTGTAAATCAAGTTAAAACAGAATTATTTGCTGATAGAGTTTATGTTTATACAACTAAAGGTGATATAATAGAATTACCAAAAGGTTCAACACCAATAGACTTTGCATATAAAATTCATACTGATATAGGAAATACAATGGTTGGAGTATTTGTAAATGATGAGTATGTTCAGGTAGATTACATGCTTCAAAATAAAGATAGAGTTAGAATTATTACTGATGATTTATCTTATGGTCCAAGAGAAGATTGGATAGATAAAGCTCAAACAAGTTTAGCAAAAAGAAAAATAAAAGAATTTAATAAAAAATAAATTATGAAAGTTAGGTGATTACTATGCTAGAAGAAATACGAAAAACATTAGAAAAATATAAAGGAGAAATAATTGATATTTTAAAAGAAATTGAAACAGAAAAGGTTTCAATTGAAGAATATAATTTATCAATTAATGCGTTGAAAAATAATACCAAATATATTAATGGAAAAGTTAACACAATATCTTCATATATACCTATGAACTTACCTTTATATTCAACAATTATATACACTATAATTCCAAAATTATGCTCTAAAAAAAGTAATTATAGACCATCAACAAAAACATTAGAACAGTCAAAAAAAATTCATAAGATATTAAATTTAGATAAATACAATATTAATTTATTTGAAGGGACTAGGTTTGATTATTTTAAAAAAGAAGTATCAAATTCAGATGTTGTTATATTTATCGGAAAACCGGAAAATGCTGATAAATTGTCAAAAAAATTATCAAAAAATACTATGTTTATATATTTTGGAGTAGGTCAAAATCCTGTAATTTTGGCTAAAAATGCAGATTTAAATATAGCAAGTAAAAAAATTGCTGAAACAATAATGTTTAATTATGGACAAGATTGTGCAAAACCAAATATTATTTTATGCAAAAAGACATTATATAAAGATTTTTTGGAAAAACTAATTATAGAGATAGAAAAAAATATAAATCAAAAAACTACAATCAAAAATTTGAATGTACTTAAAGATGTTGCAAATTTGCTTGTCAAAAATATTAATTATATAGAATATGGTGGAGATATTAATTTTAAAGAAAAAACATTAAATCCAGTAATTATTGCTAAAGATTTATCAGCGGATACTAGCAATTATGATGAATTTTATGCTCCCGTTTTTAGAATTATGCTATATAATAATATTACGGAATTAAAGCAATATTTTTCTAATAAAATTTATAAAGAAGAAAATATGAACATATCATTATTTGGTGAATCGGCATTCATTAGTAATTTACCTTCATCATTAGTTTTATATAATGAAATGGTTCCTGAAATTGATAATGGATATTGTGAATATGGAGGATATGGAGAAAAAACATCATATTTATTATATAAGGGTGTAAAAATTATAAAACCAATATTAATTAATAGAGAAATTGAATATTTTTTTAATAATCCTAATTTTGTTAATTCGTCAGATAGATTAAAAAACATATCATCCTGTAAAGCAAGATTAGATGTTATATTATTTGATGAATATAAGAATCTTATTAAAAGTTTATTTAAAAACAATTTGAATTTTTCATTTATTTTTGGTTCGTATGCAAACGGAACACCTAAAATATCATCTGATATAGATATGTTTGTGTGTTTACAGAAAATTGATAAAGAAATGGAAAAAGAATTTAGAGAATGGTATTTTAAATATCATTATATGTATGGAAAAACACCAGATTTTTATTATCCGGGAGAGATAATAACCACTGAAAAATTAAATGATATAATTTGTAATAATAAAAATATTGAATTCAAATTAAAAAATGATGCAGAAACATTTGATGCGCTATTTTATACTCAGATATTAACTGATAAAAAGAGAGAAATAATAGGAAATCAAGAGTTGTTATTAAAATATGAATATGAATTTAGAAAGTTTGTACCTGATTTTTGTAATCAAATTTATGAATTATTAAATAAAAATAATATGATTAAAGATGAACGTGATAATATGAAATGTTTAATAGCTTTAGCATGTAATGATTTATTATTTTTTGGTAAAAGATTAAAATATGATACACCAGAAGATGAGTATGTTGATATAACAGAAAAATTAGATGATGGTTTTCTTATTAAATGTTTAAAAAGAAAACAAAAAATATGAAATTTTGAAATCAATTAAAATTTATGTTATAATACACGAAAATTTATTTAAAAGGAGTTTGAAATATGAAAAATTTTATATGTGAACAATCTGAAAAATTAAAGAAAATTATTACTGATTGTGGTTATGAAATTGATAATGTTGGTTTAGTTACCTCATCAAGGCCAGATTTAGGTCAATATCAATTTAATGGAGTAATGCAATTAGCAAAAATAAATAAAAAAAATCCAAGAATAATTGCAGAAGAAATAGTTGCAAAGATGTCTTGCAAAGATGATTATTCTAATGTAAATGTTGCTGGACCAGGCTTTATCAATATAACATTTTCTGATAAGGTATTAGCAAATTATATGGAAAAAGTACGTAATGATATTAAAAATAATATATGTATTAATAAAAAGAAAAAAATCGTTATTGATTATGGCGGACCAAATGTTGCTAAAACTTTACATGTAGGACATTTAAGAAGTGCCAATATTGGTGAAGCATTAAAAAGATTATCAAAAGAGTTAGATTGTGAAGTTATAAGTGATGTTCATCTTGGTGATTGGGGAAGACCAATGGGATTAGTTATGTTAGAATTAAAGAAAAGATATCCGGATTGGGTATATTTTGATGAAAATTATAATGGCGAATATCCGAAAGAATGCCCTATTAAAAATGAAGATTTAGAGAAATTATATCCAATTGCAAGTGTTAAAGCAAAAGAAGATTATAATTATTTAGAAGAAGCTAGAATAATAACTGCAAAACTTCAGCAAAAAGAAAAAGGCTATTATGAATTATGGAAACAAATTGTTTCAATTTCAACAAATGATATAAAAAAAATATATGATAAATTAAATATATCTTTTGATTTATGGAATGGAGAAAGTGATGCGGATAAATATGTACCAACAGTTATTAATTATTTAAAAGAAAAAGGATTGGTATATGAAAGTCAAGGAGCATTAGTAATGGACGTTGATATGCCGGGTGATATGAGTCCGATGCCACCATTATTACTTGTTAAATCAAATGGTGCTATATCATATGAAACAACAGACCTAGCTACATTATGGGAAAGAATGAAAAATATTAATCCTAATGAAATATGGTACATAGTTGATAAAAGACAATCACTACATTTTGAACAAGTTTTTAGAGCAGCATATAAATCAGGAATAGTTCCAGAAAATGTTAAATTAAATTTTGTGGGATTTGGTACAATGAATGGTAAAGATGGAAAACCATTTAAAACTAGAGATGGTGGAGTTATGACTTTATCAGCTTTAATCGAATCTGTAAAAAGAGAAACATTAAAAAAATTAAATCCTAATATAGTAGGAAAAGAAAGAGATGAAATTTCCGATATAATTGCAGTAGGCGCATTAAAATATGCTGATTTATTACCCAATAGATCAACTGATTATATATTTGATGAAGAAAAATTTAGTGATTTAAATGGAAAAACAGGAATTTATCTATTATATTCAACAATTAGAATAAAATCCCTGTTAAATAAAGCTCAAGAAGAAGGATTACAAATTGGGCCAATCAATACTATAACTAATGATTATGATAGAAATATTGCATTAAAATTATTACAAACACCTATTGTATTAAATAAATCATTTGAAGAAAAATCACTTAATGATATTGCTGAATATCTATATCAACTTACTAATGTATTTAATAGTTTCTATTCATCTAATAGAATATTATCAGAAGAAAATAAAGAAATTCAACAATCATGGTTAGGATTGGCTGAAAATTTATATAATACTAATGAAGAGTTATTGGGAATATTAGGAATTAAAACTCCTAAAAAGATGTAGGTACTATCATGAGAAAAACTGTTTTGATAACCGGGGGAACCAGAGGAATAGGGAAAGCAACAGCAATTAAATTTGCAGAAAAAAATTATAATATAATTATTAATTATTTAAAAAATAATAAAATTGCTAATGAACTTAAAAAATATATTGAAACTAATTTTCAAGTGGATGTCTTTTTAGTGAAAGCTGATATTTCAAAAGAGAAAGAAGTAAAAATACTAGTAAAAACAGTCCTAGAAGAATATAATAAAATTGATGTTCTAGTTAATAATGCGGGAATAATTATTGATAAAGATTTTAAAGATAAAAACGTAACAGATTTTGAATTAATATTAAATACAAATTTGATAGGTACTTTTCTTGTTAGTAAATATATAGGGGATAATATGAAAAAGCAAAAATATGGTAAAATTATAAACGTTTCTTCAACAAATGGCATAAACTCATATTGTCCAACAACTATTGATTATGATGCGTCAAAAGCGGGAGTAATTTCATTAACAAAAAATTTAGCAGTAGAATTATCTCCATATATAAATGTGAATTCTGTTGCACCTGGTTGGGTAGATACAGATATGAATAAAGATTTACCATTGGATTTACTTGATTATGAACGTGAAAGAATACTATTAAAGAGATTTGCAAGTCCAAAAGAAATTGCAAATGTAATTTATTTTCTTGCAAGTGATGAAGCAAGTTATATAAATGGTGAAACCATTGTTATAGATGGAGGTTATTAATTTATGAATTTAAAAGAATATATAGAAAAAGAGAAATTATTATTACCAAATTATGATAATTTAAATTTTGTTGATTTAGTTAAGTATTTATATAATAAGTATGGTGTTGAATGCGAAGAAAATGATAATATTAAAAAGTTAAAGCAGATCATTCCTAATAAAAAGCATACTGTATTTATATTAGTAGATGGAATGGGCAGTAATTTAATTGAAATATTAGATGATAATTCTATATTAAAAAACAATAAAGTGGCTGATATGATAACTGTAAGTCCAAGTTCAACAGGTTGCGTTTTAACATCTTTAGCAACTGCTACATATCCAAGTGAGCATGGAATAATAGGATGGTATAATTATAACAGGGAACATAATATTGATTATTATCCACTTCTTTTTAGTGATAGAAAACATAATAAGAGTTTAAAAGAGTTTAATATTAAAGTTGAAGATATTTTTAAAGTTAAATCTAAACTAAATGAATTAAATGTTAAAACTACTGTTCTATATCCGGATTATATATATAATAGTATATATTCTAATTATGTTGCTAACAATGATATTAGAAAATCTTATACAACTATGGAAGATGCATTTAATAAAATTTTAGAAATTACATCTTATGATAAGGAAACATTTACTTATTTATATTTGCCAAATGTAGATAATTTAGAACATGATAATGGATTTGATAATAAAATTGTATTAAATGAGATATATAATATAGAAGCTCAACTAAAAAGATTA
>CAYOAY010000026.1:0-15572 GCA_964402155.1 uncultured Muribaculaceae bacterium
AATACTGGCTAAAATGATACTTTTTTGTTTTAACAACTGAAAAAGTCGGGTTATACCACAAAATGAGCTTTATTTACCTTTTATTTGTTATTTTTAAACTTTTTTATATAAAAGATCAATTCTTTTATTCAAAGCAGACTCTAAATGTGTAGCTCTAAGTACTTGATTATCAAAAATTCCATAAGATAACTCTATTTTTATCTTTTTTCCACCATAAAACTTAATTTCCGTTCCTTTTGTTATTTTTTCATATGATTGAATATTATTTGAAGAAATCCATGCACACGATAATACTCTAGGTGATTTTGTTGGAAAAAAAATTACCTTTTTACTTTCTTCAATTAAAATTGGTGATTTATAATCAATACCAATAATATTTTTTGTTCCATATAGCCTTCCTTTATAAGAACTACCAAAAAATTTACAACTATTATTAATAATATTAATTGGTGAACAATCTACTATTATTTCTCTTTTCATTTCTATTATTTTACTTTTCTTTTTCCCATATGGAAAAATAGCTAATGTTTCAATATTAATCTCATAATTATTCATATAATTTCTCTCCTTAAAATAATGTCATCTATTATCTACAGTAAAATAAAAAAAATGTCGTTTTATATACTAAAATAAAAAAAAAGAAAATTTCTTTCTTTTTAATATGTTTTTATAGGTAGTATAAGTTGTAATAATGTATCATCATTTCCGTCTAGAATAACTATAGGCTGCACTTCATTATTAAAATTTAATATAGTATTTTTACTTTCAACAGTTTTTAAAGCATCCATCATAAATTTAGCTGAAAAAGCAATTTTAATATTTTTATTATTTTCATCTTCTGTATTTAATGTTTCTTCTACTTTGCCAATTTCAGGTGAATTTGATGAAATTGTTATCTGATTATTGGTATTTTCAAATTTAACAATATTTTTATCTTTTTCACTAGTTAAAAGTGCTGCTCTATCTATTACATTATATAATTCATTACTATTAACTTTAATTTTAAGTTCAAAACCATCTGGTATCAATCTATTAACATCAGGAAAAGTTCCACTTAATACTCGTGTTTGAAATAAAGTATCATCGAATTCAAATAAAACTTTATTATTAAAAACATGCATTTTTATTTCATCATCATCTTCTTCTAGTATTTTAGTTAACTCTATTAAATTTTTACCAGGTATTACTATATTAATATCTTCTTGTATTTCATCATTTAAAATAAGATATTTTTTAGATAATCTGTATGAATCGGTTGCAATACATTCTAATTTATCTTTACTAATTTTAAAATTAATACCTGTTAAAATTGGTCTTGTTTCTTGTGTAGATATAGCAAATGATGTTTTATTAATAAGATTTTTAAATTCAGTTTTTTTCAAAGAAATATGTTCTTTTTTCTTTTCTATATTTAAATTAGGAAATTCTGATGCATCCATACAATTTAAATTAAATTCTGAATTACCTGAAGAAATTAATACTTTTATATTGTCAAGTAATTCAAAATTAACTATCTTTCCTTCTAATTTTCTTATTATTTCTAATACATACTTTCCTTGTATTACAGTACTTCCAATGTTATCTAAACTTTCTAATTTATCTTTTTTAATAAATGTTTCTATACTTATATCGTTATCACTTGCACTTAAGAACAACCCTTCTTCAGTTAAATTAAATTTGATACCCGATAATACTGGAATTAAATTCTTATTTGATAATGCTTTACCTACAGAGTTTAAACTATGAAGTAATACTTCTTTTTTTACACTAAATTTCATATTATATTCTCCTTTTTAATTAATTATTATTTTTATTACTGTGGAAAAAGTGGAAAACTACTAAAATCATTATATTATAAAGGAAAAATGAGTTATTTTTTTCCACATACCTTGAGGATAACATTAAACTATTCCACAGGGTTATTTTATTTTATTTTTTAAAGATTCAATAATATCTTTAAAATCTGAATTAGTTTTTATTTTATTGTCTATTTTATCAACAGAATGTATTACTGTTGAGTGATCTCTACCTCCAAAATGTATTCCGATTTTTGGAAAAGATTCATTTGTTAGAGTTCTACACAGGTAAATTGCAACTTGTCTAGGAAATGCTATTTCTGATTTTCTTTTCTTTGATTTTAAATCTTCTACAGAAATATTATAATATTCAGCTACTACCTGTTGTATTTTTTGAATATCATTTTTAGTAAATGAACATTTTGAAAGATAATCTTTTAAAGCATCAATAGCTAAATTAAGATTAATATCACTTGTATTAAACATGGTTGCATATGCAATAACTCTTGTTAGAGCGCCTTCTAATTGTCTTACGTCTGATTCACAATTATTAGCTATATAAGCTATTACTTCATCACTTATTGTTCCAACCATATTCTGCCCTACTATTTTCTTTTTTAGTATTTCAATACGCATTTCATATTCTGGTGGATAAATATTAACACTAAGTCCCCAGTTAAATCTAGTACGAAGTCTATCTTCTAATTTTTTTAAGTCATCTGGAGATCTATCTGATGAAATAATAATTTGCTTATTATCATCATATAATTTGTTAAAAGTATTAAAAAATTCTTGCTGTGTTTGAGTTGCACCACCCAAAAACTGTATATCATCAATGATTAATACATCTATTGCTCTATATTTACTCTTAAAACTATCAATGTAGTTAAAATTAGTACCAGATTCATCTTTTTTGCTTAAATTCAAAAAATCAGATATAAATTGTTCACTAGTCACATAAAGTACTTTTTTATTAGAATTTTCAATTATAAAGTTACCTATAGCATGCATAAGATGCGTTTTACCTAGTCCACTATTTCCATATAGAAAAAGTGGATTGTAAGTTTTTCCTGGATTTTCAGCAACAGATACTGCAGCCATATATGCAAATTTGTTGCTATCACCTACTATAAATGAATCAAAAGTGTATTTTGGATTTAAATTTGATTTTTCTGGTGTATTAAGTGGAACTCCAATATTTTCTACAGAGATATTATTATTGTTATTAATATCACTTTCAAAAACAAATTCAAAATCAAAGCTAGTATTAGTTATTTCACTAAATACATCAGAAATAGTTTGATACCATGTTTCTTCTAAACTCTTTTTTTGAAGTGGCGAATCAACAAGTATTTTTGCTACATTATTTTCAAGTAAAACTAATTTAGTATTTTTAAACCATGTATCATATGATAGTGATGAGATTCTTGGTTTGATCTTTTCTAGGAAACTATTCCATAGATTATCAATATTCATGTAAACCTCCTTCCCCCTTGTAAAAACTCGGTTGTTTACATATATTTTAACAAAAATCCTGTGTAAAAACAATAAATAAAGAATAAAATAAATTATCCACAAGAGTTATCCACAGTATAATTACTTATATTTCAACAAAATTCGACATTTTCATCTTTTCCACAAAAAAAGATTTAAACATCAAAAATATAAACATGTCATAGTTTTCCACAGTCTGTGAATAAGTGTTTAAATATAAGATTATAAACACTTTTTTTTATAAAAACTGTGGAAAAAATAGAGGATAAATATTTTACACAAATAATATTTATTTAATAAATGTGTGGAAAAAGTATTGACACATATAATACCATATTCTAACCTTAAAAAGGTTGACATTTATCTTAATAAACTTTATAATAATCGTGTTTAAAAAAGAGCTGGAGGTGTTGATATGAAAAGAACTTTTCAACCAAACAATCATAAAAAGAAAAAAGTTCATGGTTTTTTTGCAAGAAAATTAGCTGATACAGGTATTATAAATAAAAGAAGAGCAAAAGGTCGTAAAAAGTTATCAGCATAGTACCACTTATTTATGTAAGTGGTTTTTTCTTATTATTATATAAAATTATATGCAATAGGTGGAAGGAGTACATAGCTAAAATGAAAAAGATTAATATTGTTAAAGAAAAAAAAGATTTTGACAAAGCATTTAAAATAAGAAATCAAAAATATTCAAAATATGCGTATATATATATTAATGATAATAAATTAAAAATACATAGATTTGGTATTTGTGTTTCAAAAAAAATAGGTAATGCAGTAACAAGAAATAAATTAAAAAGAAGAGTTAAAGATATTATAGATAAAAGTCAATTGCAATTTTTAAATAAAGATTATATAATTGTATTAAGAAAAAGTATAATTGATTCTAGTTATGAAGAATTAAAAAATGATTTAATTAGTGTTTTATCACTTATAAATGAAAGGGAAAAAAAATATGAAGAAAATAAGTAAAATATTTGTGATCTTTTTTTTAACTATTATGTTAACAGGTTGCACTAAACAGTTAGTAGTTAAAAAAACTAATGATAAAGGGAAAAAAGTAAAGACAGTAGTTAAATATGATAAAGGAAAAAATGCAACAGGTCAGTCTTTAACAGAAAATATAATATGTAAACCAACTGATAAAGAATTAGTTGATATTTATAAGAAAAATAAAGTTAATACTGATAAGTTAGTTGATTGTAAAAATTTTAAACCAGTAATTAAAGCAAAAGAAGGTTTATGGGATAATATTTTTATAAAGCCTCTTGCTTGGATAATTTTAAAACTAGGGTATTTAGTTAAGAATTTTGGACTTGCAGTTATATTAGCTGGCATAGCAATAAGACTTATTTTATATCCAGTTACTAAAAAAAGTGCTATGCAGTCTGAAAATTTAAAAAAAGCTCAACCAGAACTTGAAAGATTAGAGAAAAAATATGCTAAAAAAATGGATGACCAACAGGCAATGCTTCAAAAAAGTCAGGAAATGATGGCTATATATAAAAAATATGATATATCTCTTTTTTCAGGATGCTTAATTGCAATAGTACAATTACCTTTATTTATAGCATTTTTAGAAGCTATAAATAGAACTCCAGCAATTTTTGAAGGAAACTTTTTAGGTTTGCAGCTTGGTACAACGCCTTGGTTTGCATTATCAAAAGGAAATTATTGGTACCTAATTATTACAGTAATTGTATTTGTTGTAACGCTTTTCTCATTAAAATTAAATGGAACTCAGGTGACAGATTCTTCTAATCCAGCAGCTTCTTCAACTAAAATGATGATGAATATGATGGTTGTAATAATTACAATAAGTTCACTTCAATTATCAACAGCTATTGGACTTTATTGGATAACATCAAGTTTATTTACAATAATTCAAAATTTATTAGTGAAAAGAGGTACTAACAATGCAAAAATTAAAAAAGCATAATTATGAAGGAAAAAATGAAAATGAAGTATTAAATAAGGCTTTAAATAGTTTAAATGCTTCAAGTGAAGAAGTATATTATGATATTACTGAAAAAGTATCTGGGACTTTATTTAAATCAAAAAAATATATTATTAATGTTATTATAAAAGAAGATTTAATAGAATATATAAAATCGTATTTAAAAAATATTACAAGTCTTATGGGATTAGATGTTGAACTTGAAATTATAAGAAAAGAAAATTATATAAAAGTTAATATGCTTTCTGATAATAGCTCTATATTAATAGGAAAAAACGGAAGAACTATGTCTGCAATTCAAGATTTATTAAGGCAATCTATTAGTAAAACAGGTATCAAAGTTAATATTATACTTGATGCTAATGAATATAAAGAAAAGCAACAAAGAAATATTGAAAAGTTAGCTGTTAAGTTAGCTAGGGATGTTGTTAAAACTAATATAGAAGTAAAAATGGATAGAATGAATTCGTATGAGAGAAGATTAGTTCATAATAAATTAACAAATTTTAAAGGAGTAACTACAATAAGTGAAGGTGAAGAACCTAATAGATGTGTCGTAATTAAACCAGTAGAGAAATAAAAAATATTTCTCTTTTTCTTTTATATGTTATAATAAATTTATTAAGGACGTGATTATTAATGAATGATACAATTACATCTATATCAACAGCATTAGCAGAAGGTGCTATATCAATTATTAGAGTATCAGGAGATGATGCTATAAAAATAGTTAATTCTATATTTAAGGGTAAAGATTTAGAAAAAGTAAATACACACACCATAAATTATGGACATATTATTTATGAAAATGAAATAATAGATGAAGTTTTAGTATCTGTTATGAGAGCACCTAAAACTTATACTAAAGAAGATTTAATAGAAATAAATACACATGGTTCAGTTGCAGTTGTAAATAAAATACTTGAAATATTATTAATTAAAGGTTGCAGATTAGCACAAGCTGGTGAATTTACTAAAAGAGCATTTTTAAATGGTAGAATAGATTTAACAGAGGCAGAAGGTGTTATGGATTTAATTAATTCAGAAACAGAAATTACTCGCAAGATGGCAATAAATGAGTTATCTGGTAATGTATCTAAATTAATTACTGAGTTAAGAAAAAAAATAGTTGCACTTATTTCTAATATTGAAGTTAATATAGATTATCCAGAATATCAAGATATAGAAGTTGTAACTATAAATAAAATAAAAGATAATGTAAAAGAAATGAAAGAAGAGTTACTTAAAATATTAAAGCTTTCAGAAGATGGAAAAATAATAAAAGATGGAATTAAAACTGTAATACTTGGAAAACCAAATGTAGGTAAATCAAGTTTGCTAAATGCTCTATTAGAAGAAGATAAAGCAATAGTTACAAATATTAAGGGAACAACAAGGGATATTGTTGAAGGAAGTATTATAGTAGGGGGAGTTAAACTTAATTTAATAGATACTGCAGGGGTAAGAGAGTCTTCTGATATAGTTGAAAAAATAGGAATTGAAAAAAGTTTAAGTTTAATAGATGAATCAAGATTAGTTCTACTAATATTAGATGCATCAGAAGAATTATCTAAAGAAGATATGTTTTTACTTGAGAAAACTAAAGATAAAAAAAGAATAGTTATAATGAATAAAACAGATTTAGAAAAAGTTAACTCATATGATAAAGAAGTTATCAACATTAGTGCTAAAAATAATATAGGAATAGATGAAATTAAAGAAAAAATAAAAAATTTATTTAATGTAGATATGCTTTTAAATAATAATTTAACATTTTTTACTAATGCAAGGCAAATATCATTACTTAAGTCAGCTATAGAATCATTAAAAGAAGTTGAACTTGGTATTTTAGAAGAAAGAGAAATAGATATGATTGAAATTGACTTAAAATTAGTATGGGAAAAGCTGGGAGATATAGTAGGCGCTAATTATACAGAAGAGTTAATTGATGATTTATTTAGTAGATTTTGTTTAGGTAAGTAGTTTAATAAAAAAATAGACATTTTAAAATTTATTGTCTATTTTTCTTTTCTATATATAATTTTTTAATTTTAGATTTAGATAAATTTGTTTTCGTATTATCTATTATATTGTTAAAGCAAATTAAACTTTTAGCATTAATAAATTCATCACCAATATCTAAAGTAAAAGGATCTAATTGTAATTTTCTTTTTGAAAATAAATCAATAAATTCTTTATTTTTATTTTTATTTTTATAAACAATAGTTGTTCTTTCAAATGAACCTGTAGTATTTATTCCTGAATCCAAAAGATTTTTACCAGGTATAAATTCTTTTTTAATTACTTTATAAATTTTTGCATAGTAAACATTATATGTATTCATATACTTTTCTCCTTTGCTTATATATTATATAGTTTTAATATATATAAGTAAATATTTAACTATTATTTTTTCTTTAAATATTAATAATATTGTTGTATAATATCAGAAGAAATGAAGGTGTTTATTTATGAAATATGACATTATAGTAGTAGGAGCAGGACATGCTGGATGTGAAGCAGCACTTGCATCATCAAGAATGGGGAAAAAAACTCTTCTTATTACAATTAATATAGATAATATTGCAGATATGCCTTGTAATCCATCTATTGGTGGTAGTGCAAAAGGTATTGTAGTAAGAGAAATAGATGCATTAGGTGGACAGATG
Organism: uncultured Muribaculaceae bacterium; assembly: GCA_964402155.1. Taxonomy (GTDB): domain Bacteria; phylum Bacillota_I; class Bacilli_A; order RF39; family UBA660; genus Aphodocola. Next base: position 7,923 of record CAYOAY010000026.1, read on the forward strand.
GGGCGTAATGCTGATAAAACTCTTTTTCAAATAAAAATGCTTAATAGATCAAAAGGTCCTGCAGTGAGATCTTTAAGAAGTCAAGCAGATAAAGTAACATATAAAAAAGAAATGCTAAAAACTTTAAAAGAAACTAATAATTTAACTATTAAAGAAGCTATAGTTAAAGATTTAATTGTAGAAAATAATAAAGTTATTGGTGTAACTACAGAAAGTAATGAAACAATTTTTTGTGATGCTTGTATTTTAACTACTGGTACATATCTAAAAGCAGATATATTAGTAGGTGATAATAGGACACCACAAGGTCCTCACGGAGAAGCTAGATCAAATTTCTTAAGTGATAATTTAAAAAAATTAGGATTTAAAATATTAAGATTAAAGACAGGAACTCCACCTAGAATAGAAAAATCATCAATAGATTTTAGTGAATTAACTAAAGAAGATGGTGATAAAGAAGAATTAACATTTAGCTTTGATGATATTGCATATTATGATTATAAAAATCAAGTGCCATGTTATTTAACTTATACAAATGAAAATACACATAAAATCATTATGGATAATTTAGATAAATCTGCTATGTATGGTGGTTTTTATGAAACTTTAGGTACTGGTCCTAGATATTGTCCTTCAATAGAAGATAAAGTAGTAAGATTTAAAGATAAAGAGCGACATCAATTATTTTTAGAACCAGAAAGTTTAAGTTATGATGATATATATTTACAAGGTTTTTCTACATCTATGCCTTATGATATTCAAGAAAAAATGGTTCATTCTCTTAAAGGACTTGAACATGCTAAAATACTTAAATATGCTTATGCAATAGAATATGATGCAATAGATCCATTGCAATTAAAAACATCACTAGAAACAAAAATAATAGATAATTTATTTACAGCAGGTCAAATAAATGGAACATCTGGCTATGAAGAGGCAGCAGGTCAAGGACTTATTGCTGGTATAAATGCTACATTAAAATTAAATAATGAAGAACCATTAATATTATCTAGAAGTGATGCTTATATTGGTGTTTTAATAGATGATTTAGTAACAAAAGGAACTATTGAACCATATAGATTACTTACATCACGTGCTGAGTTTAGATTACTACTTAGAAGTGATAATGCTGATTTAAGATTAAGTAAGAAAGCTTATGATATAGGGTTATTAAGTAAAGAAAGATATGATAAATTATTAAATAAGATAGATGAAATAAATTCTTTAGAAGAAGAAATAAAAAATATTACTTTTCCTTTAGAAAAATGTAATTTAAAAGAATATTTAAAAAGACCAGAAGTTAAATTATTAGATTATAAAGATAGATTAAGTAAAGAATATGATAAAGAAGTATTAGAACAAGTAGAAATAAATCATAAATATGAAGGTTATATAAAAAAGGCAGAAAAAGAAGCTGAAAAAATGATTAGATTAGGTAAAAAACAAATACCTGATGATATTAATTATGAAAAGATAGATAATTTAGCTACCGAAGCAAGACAAAAATTAGAAAAAATAAGACCAAGAACTATAGAGCAAGCAACTAGAATTAGTGGTGTTAATCCATCTGATATAGCAATACTAATGGTTTATTTAAAGAGGTATTATAATGAATAAAGAAGAATTTATATCAGCTTTAAAAGACTTAGGCATAGATATAACAAGTATACAGTTAGAACAATTAGATATTTATTATAATATGCTAATTGAATATAATTCTCATACTAATTTAACTAGGATTACAGATGAAAAAGATGTTTATTTAAAACATTTTTATGATAGTTTAACTTTAAGTAAAGCTATAAGTTTGAATAATCAAAAATTACTTGATATAGGAACAGGGGCAGGATTTCCTGGAATGGTATTAAAAATAGTATTTCCTAATTTAAATGTTACATTGGTTGATTCATTAAATAAGAGAGTAATATTTTTAAATTCAGTAATAGAAAAACTAAAATTAAAAGATATAAAAGCTATTCATAAAAGAGCAGAAGAATATATAAAAGATAATAGAGAATCTTTTGATATTGTAACATCAAGGGCAGTAGCTAATCTTAATATGTTATCAGAATTATGTATTTCTTATGTAAAAGTAGGTGGCTATTTTATTTCAATGAAAGCGGAAGCAAATCAAGAGATTAAAGATAGTAAAAATGCTATAAAAACGCTAGGAGGAGTTATAAAAGATACTATTATATTTAAGCTACCTTTTGATGCTGGCATTAGAACTTTAGTAAAGATTGAAAAAATTAATAAAACAAATGTTAAATATCCAAGAAAGTTTAATGAAATTAAGAAAAAGCCATTGTAATATAGGCTTTTTTATTGTATTATTTATTTAAAGATAGGGGTGTTAATATGTTTGATAATAACATGAATAATAATTTTAATAATAGACCACTTTTTAATAATTATAATAATCAAGAATTAAATAATGAAGGATATAATAAGGATTCATATGAAAATAATTCAAATGATTTGCCTCCGGTTTTAGATGAAATTAAAAATTTAACTGATTCACCAATTTCTGAAGCACCGACTTTAGATGCTTTAGGACCTGCAAATTTTATTCCTGAAAGTGATAATAATATTGAAAATGATCCAATTTCTTTATATGAAAAGGGAAATATAAATTTAAATAATCAATCAGATAACTTATTTAATAATATTAGTAATAATTATTCTAATTTAACAAACAATATTAATGAATATAATTATGACACTAAAGTAATAAATAACGAAAATAATAATAACTTATTTGATAGTGAATTTACTAATAATAGTTTTAATTTATCAAAAGATAATTTTAATAATGACTTTCTAAATAAAAATAATAATGATGAAGATTTTAATATTTCTAATAAAGGTTTAGTAGATACTTATAAAGTAAATGAGTCAAATCAATTTAATAATACTGATTATGGTTATGATTCTATAAATGTTTTGGATAATAATTTAAATGATAGTAAAGATTATATAATTAATAATAATAATATTAATAACTTAGATATGGAAAATAATTATAGTATTTATGAACCCTCAAAAGATTATGAAATTAATAATGATATTTTAATATCACAAAAAGAAGAAAAAGATAGTTTAAGTGATTTAGATATTATGGATTCTTATGATGATGCTGATATGCTAGAAATAATGGATATAGATAGTGAAGATGTAAATGAAAAAATAAATGATAATAAAAAAGTTTTAGAAGAAAATATAAATAAAATTAAAAAATTAATAGATGAAATTAAAGATTTGGGTGTTAATGTATCATTAGAAGAGTTTGATTTTGAATCAATGTATCAAATAATTATAAAGTTAAATAAAGACTAATATGCTTTAAAAAAAATCATTATTTTAGAAAGGAAGAAAAAAATGATAATAGGTATAGCAAATGATCATAGGGCATATGATACTAAGGAAAAGTTAAAGAAATTACTTGATGATTATGAAATAATAGATTATGGATGCTATTCAGATAAAAGGACAGATTATCCTAAATATGCTTTAGATTTAAGTAATGCAGTTGTAAATAAGCAAGTAGATCTTGGAATTGTTATGTGTGGTACTGGAATAGGTGTTTCCATAGCTTGTAATAAAGTGAAAAAAATTAGATGTGCAAAAATTAATAATAAAGAGGAAGCAAGATCAGCAAAAGAACATAATAATGCAAATATTTTAGCATTTGGAGCTCAGTTTCATTCAGCAGAACAAATTAAAGAAATGATAGATATATTTATTAATTCGACATTTAAGACAGAACTTTGTTATAAAATAAGAATAGATCAAGTAGAAAAATATGAGGAAACAAATGAATATTAAAATGATTTTATATTGCCTATTTATTCCATTTAATATTTGGGTTATAACATCAACTAATTTGGATAAAATATTTAAGAAAAATAGTGTAATGCAAATACACTGTTTATATTTAATGTTATCGCTTGTTTTATCATATTTAGTGGTTAATTTTTTAATTGATATATATGGTACTATGAATTTTATATAATAAGGATGTGATTATTCTGAAAAAAGTAATTATGCTTACTTTAATTATTATAATAATACCAATATTAATTGTAGGATTAGATGGAACAGATAGTATTATAAAAAAAACAAAGTATGGAAGCTATAGTAATAGAATAATTAGGGTAAAAAGAAGTAATAGTGGTAACATAGAATATGTTCCTTTAGAAGAATATGTAATAGGAGTGGTAGCAGGAGAAATGCCTGTTTCTTTTAATATTGATGCACTAAAATCTCAAGCAGTTGCATCAAGAACGTATGTATTAAAAAGATTAGAGAATTATAAAAAAGATTATGATGTTGAAGATGGTACTGTAAATCAAGTATATATAGATAATAAACAAATGAAAAATAAATGGAAAGATAGCTACGAAAAAAATATAAGCAAAGTAAAACAAGCAGTTAGAGAAACTGAAGGTGAAGTAATTTTATATAAAAATCAAATCATAGATGCTTTATTTTTTTCAACTAGTAATGGTTATACAGAAAATAGCATTGATGTTTTTTCTAGCAATAAACCTTATTTAGTTAGTGTATCTTCTTTATGGGATAAAGAAGAATCACCAGTATTTAGTTCAACATATGAAGTTAGTTTTTCATCTTTTTTATTTAATTTAGGTTTAGATAATAATAATAATGATATAAATATTTCAAATATAGAAAAAACAAATACGGGTAGAGTAAAAAGTCTAGTTATAAATGGTAAAAAATTTACATCAAGTAAAATAAGAGAAGCTTTTGGATTAAAATCGACAAGTTTTAATATAGAAAAAAAAGAAAATAAAATTGTTTTTAATGTAAATGGATATGGTCATGGTGTTGGTATGAGTCAATATGGTGCTAATGGAATGGCAAAAGAAGGATATTCATATAAAAAAATACTAGAACATTATTATAAAAATTGTGAAATAAAAAAGATAAATTAATGTATATTTTCTCTCATTTTGTTAAAACTTAAAATGAGAGGTGATAAAAATGAAAAAAAGAAGATTAAAACCATTTGTAAAAGTAACGATATTAGCAGTATTTTTAATAATGTGTATTGTAACGGTAGGATTATTAAATAATGATGGTAAAACTGCACTTGTGCAAGATGATTCATTTACTTATGTAAATGACTATATTTTTGATAGTTATTATCCAGTTATCAATCAATCAGAAAAAATATCTAAACCATTTACTTTGGAAAGTGTAAGTATATACAAAAATTTTTATGATAAAGATGCATCGGAAGATGAGCAAAAAAAATCAATAATTTATCATGAAAATATATATATGCAAAATTCTGGAGTAGATTATAAAGCAGAAGAACAGTTTGATGTTGTATCTTCATTATCTGGTACAGTTAGTAATGTTACTGATGATACTTTGCTTGGAAAAACGGTTGAAATAAGAAATTCAACAGAATTAATAATGGTTTATCAATCATTAGGGGAAGTTTCTGTTAAAAAAGGTGATGCAGTAACTCAAGGTCAAATAATAGGCAAGAGTGGGTCTTGCAAATTAAATAGTGAAATAAGTAATGGCTTACATTTTGAAGTATATAATAATGGTAAAGTAATCAATCCAGAAAAAATATATGGAACTCAAATAAAAGAATTATCAGATAATTAATATAAGGTAATTTAAATGAAAAATAAAGATATTGGGATTGATTTAGGAACAGCTAATATTCTTATATATGTTAAAGGACAAGGAATTGTTTTAAGTGAACCTAGTGTTGTTGCTATAGATAAGGAAACAGATAAAGTGTTAGCAGTTGGAAAAAAAGCACATGAAATGTTAGGAAGAACTCCTGGAAGTGTAATTGCCATAAAGCCTTTGAAAGATGGAGTAATTGCTGATTTTGATAAAACAGAAGTTATGTTAGATTATTTCATAAAAAAAATTAAATGTAAGACTATATTTTCTAGACCCAAGATTTTAATATGTTGTCCGTCAAATATTACTCAGGTTGAAAAAAATGCAATACGAGAAGTAGCAGAGCGAACTGGTGCTAAAAAGGTTTATGTTGAAGAAGAACCAAAAGTTGCAGCAGTTGGTGCAGGATTAGATATTTCAAGTCCATGTGGAAATATGGTAATTGATATTGGTGGTGGTACGACAGACATAGCAGTATTATCATTAAATGGTATTGTATATAGTGAATCAATTAAAATAGCTGGTAATACATTTGATACTGATATAATTAAATATGTTAAAAATAAATATAAATTATTAATTGGTGAAGTTACGGCAGAGCAAGTTAAAATAAGAATTGGTACTGTTTTAGATACTAATAAATTAAAAAAGATAAATGTAAGGGGTAGAGATTTACTTACAGGATTGCCTAAAACAATTACTTTAGAGTCAAATGAAGTAAAAGAAGCTATAAAAGATAGTATTTATATGATAATTCATACTGTAAAAATGGTTTTAGAAAAAATAGAACCCGAAATTTCTGCTGATATCATTGATAAAGGTATTGTATTAACAGGTGGTGGTGCATTAATAGATGGATTAGATAAATTAATAGAAAAAGAAATTAAAGTTTCTGTTAAGATAGCTAATAGTCCACTTACTTGTGTTGTAGAAGGAACTGGTATAATTTTAGAGAATTTAAGTTAAAAAAGGAATTCAATGAATTCCTTTTTGTGATATAATAAAGTAGGTGAGTAAGATGATAAACTTTATTATGTGTGAAGATAATGAATATGTAAGAAAGATGCATGAAAATATAATTTCAAAAGTTACTATGCCTTATGATTTTAATTATAAGATTTATAGTTTTGATAAATATAATGCAAAGCTAAAGAATTTAATAAATATGCCTTCTGATATTAAAGTATATATTTTAGATTTAGAGCTTCCTAATAAATCTGGATTTGATATAGCTCAAGAAATTAGAAATATAGATTGGGAAAGCATAATAATAATTTTAACTTCACATGATGAAAAAGAAATGCTTATACTAAAGCAAAAATTATTAATATTGGATTTTATATCTAAATTTGATGATTATGAAAAACGATTATCTGATACTTTAGATATGGTAATAAAAAAAGTAAATACTAATAAAATGTTGTGTTTTAAAAGTAATAAAGAATTAAATCAAATAAAGCTTGATAATATATTATATATATTTAAGGATTATGAAACTAATAAAATTAAAATAGTAACCGATGAAAAAACATATTTAGTAAGAGATAGTTTGGTTAATATATCTAAAAAACTTGATTCTAGATTTTATCAAAGTCATAGGGCTTGCTATGTCAATTTAAACAAGATTAAAAAGGTTGATTTTAAAAATAGTACAATATATTTTACTAATGACAAAAGTATTGATTATTTATCAAGAAATTATAAGAAAGATTTGAGGAAAATATTATGAGTATGGAAAATATTATTATGTGCATTATTTCATCTTTTGTTCAAAGCATAGGGCTTGGTTTTGTTATTTTTAAACAAATAGGAAAAGAAAGTACAACAAATAAAATTAAATTTATTTTCTTTATGTGGTTATATGGTATTGCATCTTTTTTATATATTCCTAATCAATTAAGATTTATTATGTTTATAATTACAATTATATTAATATTATATTTTATTTTGAAAATAAAGGATAAAATAATTGTAATGTAT
>CAYOAY010000027.1:0-2215 GCA_964402155.1 uncultured Muribaculaceae bacterium
TTACTGGGTTAATTTCCAGTTTTTTATTTGTTGCATTTGATATTACAATTCACCTTTTTTTGATATGTCTTAAAAAAATATACAAATTACTTTATAAACATTACTAATTATGATATAATAAGTTGATATTAAAATGTCAGGAGAGTGAAAAATATGGGAAGAGCACATGAAGTTCGTGCTGCATCAATGGCAAAAACTGCCGCTGCAAAATCTAAACTTAACAATAAATGGAGCCGCATCATATATATGGCTGCGAAAAGTGGAGTACCTGATCCTGATCTAAACCAAAGCTTAAAGAAAGAAATTGAAAAGGCTAAGAAAGAACAAGTTACCGCCGATGTTATTAAAAGAGCAATAGATAAAGCTAAAGGCGCAAATATGGAATCATATTCTGAATTACAATTAGAAGGTTTTGGACCTGGTAATTCAATGGTTGTTGTTGAATGTTTATCAGATAATTCTAATCGTACACAAACTGCTGTAAAAGTTGCATTACAAAGAACTGGTGGTAAAATTGCAAGTAGTGGTAATGTTACACATAGCTTTACACATAATGCGGTGTTCAGTACATCTGAACTTAGTGAAGATGAATTATTAGAAACTTTACTAATGGCAGATTGTGATGTTACAGATACTAAAACAGTAGATGGTGTTGTTACTGTATATGCACCTAATACTGAATATGCGAAAATGAGAGCCGCAATTTTTGAAGCTTACCCAGATGTAAATTTAATTGAAGATACAATTGCATGGGTACCAATGAATTGGGTACAACTAGACAACGAAAAACAAATGGAACAATTCAAACGTTTATTAGATTTACTTGCTGAAGAGGAAGATGTTCAAGAAGTATTCCATAATGTTGAAGGTGTAGAAGAAGACGAAGAATAGTAATTAAAACTCTTAGAGAATTAGATCTTTAAGAGTTTTAATTTTTTGTTAAGCATTTTAATTGCTATTAAATAGAAAATTTGATATAATATTTGTGGTTTTGAAATGCAGGTATAGTATAACGGCTATTATACCGCCTTGCCATGGCGAAGATGCCGGTTCGATTCCGGTTACCTGCTCCATTATAGTAAATCGATAAGTCTTTTAGGTAGGACTTATTTTTTTGACTTTGTATGGTATTTTAGTCAAATCTAGTTAAAATATACTAGAGTTAATTTGTTATGCAAAATCTAAACCAGTTAGTGAAATTGCAAGTGCTGTTGAATGCAGTAGTTGTTTTATTTCCGGTAATTATAATTTCAACAATTATAAGTTTAATATGTAATATTGAAGAAATAAAAGAATAATCAAACTTTAAAAAGTTTATACTTTCACCAATACTAATTATACTTATGTTTATTTTATTAGGTATTTTGATGAAGTTATAATAAGAAACATTAATAAAATTATAAATTAACTAGTTAACTTTATGTTAGCTAGTTCTTTTAAATTATATTAAACTAAAGAAACAAAAATGTTGCAAAAACTATATAAATATTATATAATATTATTGAGGTATATTTATGAAGAAGTTATATAAAATAGAAGAAATCTATAATAATAAAAAGTTAAAAGAAATGGATGTTAATGAGCAAGAAAAATGGTTAAGAGCAAAAATCGTAATGCAGTTTATATTTTTAAGAGAAAAACTTGGATTTACTCAACAAGAGATTGCTAATAAAATGGGTGTAAAGCGCCAACAAATAACTAGATTTGAAAATATGAATAATTCACCGACATTATTCTTTTTAGTAAAATATGCAAATGCATTAGATACAGAACTTGATGTTATTTTAAAAGGTGTTGAATTAATGGAGGTGAAAAGTAATGGATAAATATGAAATTGTTAAGTTTTTTGATAAGGAGGTAAAACTAGATATCAATGTTTCTCCATTTGAAAGAACAATATGGATTAATATAGAACAAATTGCATTATTATTCGAGCGTGACAGAACAGTGATTAGCAAGCATATTAAAAATATTTTTTTAGAAGGTGAACTTTTAGAAGATTCAGTTTGTGCATTTTTTGCACATACTGCAAATGATGGAAAAGTATACAATGTTAAATATTATAATTTGGATGTGGTTATTTCAGTTGGGTATAGGGTTAAATCAAAAAGAGGAGTCTTATTTAGACAATGGGCTAGCAATATAATACAAGATTATCTATTAAAAGGCTATGTTATTAATGAAGAAAGATCTTTAGTAACTAATGAAAATTATG
>CAYOAY010000027.1:2315-15250 GCA_964402155.1 uncultured Muribaculaceae bacterium
GTTTCAAATGTTCATGATAGATTTATAATAATAGATCAAAACAAATTATATCATTATTCTAGTATAATATATGACTATGATAATGGGAGAAACATAATAGTGAGGAAATATTTTTTATTAAAATTTACTAAAAAGTAATTATAGTCACGGTCTAGACTATTATATATGGCAATAGTGGGGAAATTATTTTTATTTTATTAATACGTTTATTAATTGAAAAAAAATTATTTCTATGATAATATATATACTAATTGCTTGGATTAGAAGTTAAATTTTATAAATTTATTAAATAAGAAGGGACTATTAGATGATTGAATTCATAATTACTAGTATATTTTTAGGAATTGGTCTTGCAATGGATGCATGTGCTGTTTCTATGGCGAATGGATTGAATGAACCAAAAATGAAAATTAATAAAATATTATTAATTGGGATAATGTTTGGATTATTTCAAGGAATTATGCCACTTATTGGATATTTAGTTGGTTCAGCATTTCTAACTAAAATTGAGTGGATTATACCATGGCTTGCTTTAATTTTATTAACTTTTATTGGTGGTAAAATGTTAATTGAAGGAATAAAACATAAAGAAAGCGAAGAAGAAGTGAAAAACCTTACTTTTAAAGTTTTATTAGTACAAACAATCGCGACATCAATTGACGCATTATCTGTTGGTTTTACAATTGCTGATTATGAATTAATTAAAGCTATAATCTGTGTTTCTATTGTTGCTGTAATAACATTTGTTATTTCAGTTTGTGGAGTATTGATTGGAAAGACGTTTGGAACAAAACTTGGAAATAAAGCTGAAATTCTCGGTGGTATTATTTTAATTGCAATTGGAATTGAAATATTTATTAGTGGTATGTTTTTTTAAAAAAGGATTATAACCAGTTTATCTTGGCTATAATCCATTTTTTTAGATATATTCTACATAATTTACTTTTCTTGGTTTTTCATCAGGCCAAAGATTATCTTTTGGATATCCTAATACTAATCCAGCAACAGCTATATATTCATTATTAGGATTGATTTTATTAGATAATTCTTTTGCGTTAGGTTGTAATAAAATATCTTTAAGGCAATTAATCCAACAACAACCGATATTTAAACTTCTACATGCAAGCATCATATTTTCCATAATAACACTTCCATCTTGGATAGGACAATATGAATCTTTTTTTACAAGTACTAAGATAATATTCGGAGCACCATAAAAGGGATCAGTATGTTTTGGAGAAACATTGGTTCCAATTGTTTTTAATAAATTGATTGTAGCTTGATCATTAATAACAATAATCTTTCCTGATTGCATATTTAAAGCGCTTGGAGCGTAAGTTCCTGATTTTACGATTAATTCTAAATCCTTAGTTGATATTTTTTGTTCTTCAAAACATCTAACACTTCTTCTTGATATAATTGTATTTATTGTTTCATTCATTATTATCACCTCAATAATATTGTATCATAGTTCTTATTTTTTTATTTAATAATAACTTTTTTTTGACATATAGAATAATATATGTTATACTTTATATATATAAATAATTCATCGGAGAACTTGGTGCCGTAGCATCGTTTTGATTTGTTCGAAACATAAGTTGATAAGATGTCGAGTGAGCTCGGTTTTTTAAATCGAGTTTTTTTTGGAGGTTTATATGAAAATATCTGATCATTTTACTTGGAAAAAATTAGTATTATTTACTATGCCATCAATTTTAATGATGATATTTACTTCACTATATGGAGTAGTTGATGGTTTTTTTATATCTAATTTTCTTGGTGATACTGAGTTTTCTGCTGTTAATTTAATTATGCCTGTTATTATAATCTTAGGTTCAATTGGGTTTATGGTTGGTTCTGGAGGTAGTGCACTTATCTCAAAAACATTTGGTGAAAAAAATCCTGAAAAAGCAAATCGTATATTCTCACTTCTTATTTATTCATCATTAATTATAGGTGTCGTAATTGCTGTTGTGATGATTATCTTTATAGAGCCAATTATTATATTACTTGGTGCTGAAGGAGATATGATTAATTATGCGAAAATATATGGTACAACGATTATTGCTGTTATGCCATTATATATATTACAATTTGCTTTTCAAACTTTAATTATTACATCAGAAAAACCTATACTAGGACTTATTGTAACTTTAATTTGTGGTTGTACTAATATGATTTTAGATGCATTATTTATAATTGTCTTTAAATGGGGGGTATTTGGTGGTGCTCTTGCCACTGCGATATCGCAATCCCTTGGTGGGTTAATTCCTTTGATATATTTTATAAGAAAAAATACAAGTTTATTAAGACTTGGTAAAACTAAATTTGATATTAAAGTTATTCTGAATACATGTTCTAATGGATCTTCTGAATTTATATCTAATATATCAACATCAATTGTAAGTATTGTCTTTAATTTACAATTAATGAAATTTTATGGTAAAGCTGGAGTTTCTGCTTATGGCACCTTTATGTATGTAAGTTTAATATTTATGGCTATCTTTATAGGCTATACTGGTGGAATAGCACCAATTGTAGGATATAATTATGGATCAAAGAATTCAGATGAACTTAAGAATATTTTTAAGAAATCTATAAAGTTAGTTTGTTTTTCTTCTTTATTAATGCTTACGTTAGGAATGGTATTAAGTAGACCACTTGCATATATATTTGTTAGTTATAATGAATCATTGCTTGAGTTAACTTCATATGCAATTAGAATATCGTCCCTTTGTTTCTTATTTTGTGGTATTAATATTTTTGGCTCAGGCTTTTTTACTGCTCTTAATAATGGGTTAATATCAGCTATTATTTCGTTTTGTCGAACATTAATCTTTCAATTAGGTTTAATTATTGTATTACCTCTTATTGTTGGTAAAGATGGAATTTGGTATTCAATTGGTATTGCTGAAGTGTGTGGCGCCATTCTTTCAGTACTATTTTTAATAACACAAAAAAAGAAATACCAATATTAGATATATATGGTAAAATAAGGAAAGTATGATGATACTTTTCTTTTTACTTTAAAAATTGGACATAATTTGTTATAATAGTAGAAAGGAAGGAAAAGACATGGTAAAAATAGAAAATATTGAATTTGATGAAAAAGCTAGAATAATTGTTATTTCTGATATTCATGGACAAATTGATATTCTAAAAAAATTACTTGAAAAAATAAATTATAAAGAGGCAATAGATTATTTAATATTGTTAGGAGATTATGCTCAAAAGGGTAAGTATCCACTTAAAACATTAAGATATATAATGGAACTTTCTTTAATACCAAGAGTACATGTTTTACTTGGTAATTGTGACCATGGTAACTTTAAATTATTTAGGGAAGAGTATTTAGATAAAGATTTTAAAGAAATGCTTATAAATCCTCATAGTCTTCTTTATGATATGTTTCAAGAATATAAGTTGGTTAATAATAATGCTATTAACTATTCCTTAGAAATTCTTCAAAAAGAAATGAGAGATTATTATAATAAAGAATTATCATTTCTTGAGAATTTACCTTATATGATAGAATCAAATGATTTATTGTTTGTCCATGCTGGACTTGATAAAATAAGTGATTATCATAATAGTTTTTATCGAAGCGTCTTTATGAAAAGATATTTTTATAATGAAGGTCATCTTGCTAATAAAATGGTTATATGTGGTCATTTTCCTGTTACAATATATAAAGATGAGTTTGATGATAATATTATTATTGATGAGGAAAAACAAATAATATGTATTGATGGAGGTTTAGTTGTAAAAGATGGTGGACAACTTAATGCCTTAATTATTAATAAAGATAATAATAAATATATATATAAGAAAGAATATGAAGATGGCTTACCATCTATAAAACTGTTAAAAGAAAGTAAAGGTATTTTTAGAGAAAAAGGTGCTTGTTGGCCATATTTTAAGATTAAAGTACTAGAGACAGGTCCTTATTTTAGTAAAATTATATTAACTGAAACCAATCAAGTTACATATATAAAAAATGAATATATTAATGAAAGTAAAACAGCTGCGATTGATGATTGTCCAGCATCAATTTTAGATGTTCCAAAAGGGGAAACAGTGGGAATTATAAACAACAATTGTTCGGGGTATGTCTTGATTAAATATCAAGGAAAACAAGGATGGATAGAAACGAGTAATATTTACGATAGTAATTAAAGGAGGAAAATATGAAACAAATTAAAATTATCATTGTTAGTACTATTTTATTAATGTGTTTTACTTTTACGGGATGCAAGGAAAAAGAACATCAACATAAATTTGGTAGTTGGATTGAAGAAGTAAAAGCTACATGTACAACTGATGGTTCTAAAGTTAGAATATGTGAATCTTGTGGTGAAGCCGAAAGAGAAGTCATTGTTGCATTAGGACACAAGGAAGATGAAAATAGTTGTAGTGAACCTGTTATGTGTACAGTATGTAATGCAAAAATTAAAGATACATCTGATAACCATAAGTTTGGAGAATGGAAAATTGGTAAAAATGCGACTTGTGAATTAACAGGATATCGTAGTCATGTTTGTACAGTATGTAATAAAACTAAATCAGAAATAATCCCAGAGTTAGGTCACAAATATAGTGAATGGAAAGTAACTAAAAAACCTACATGCACTTCTTTAGGTGAACAAACTCATACATGTAGTAATTGTAATGAAAAAGAAACAGAAGATATTGATAAACTTCCACATCAATTTAATGATTGGGATATTTCTAAAGCAGCTACTTGTACTCATGATGGAATTGAATCACATAGTTGTAGTGTATGTGGAACAACAGAAGTTAAAGTAAATGATATGTTAGAACACTCATATGGAGAATGGACTAAAAAATTAGATGCTACTTGTTCTAGTTACGGAATTGAAGAAAGAAAATGTAAAACTTGTGATAATTTCCAAGAAAGACCAATTGAAAAAATAGAACATGATTATAACGATAATATATGTAATATATGTCATAAGTCAAATGAAACAAAAAATTCTTTATTAGCAATTATTAATAAAGTAGAATTAACAATTGATTATTCAAATGGATTAGTATTACCTACTCAAGTAGATGGAATCAATATTTTATGGAAAAGTTTGAATCCTGATATTATAACAAATGAAGGATATATATATGCAAATAGAAAAAATGAAAGTGCTGTTCTTGTTGGTGAAATCGAAAAAGATGGAGTAAAGGTACAAAAATCATTTAATTTGAAAGTACCAAACATTGACACTAATGGTGTTGATTATTGTTTTAAGGCATATTATAGTAGTAAAATCTCTACAGTAACCGCAACTAATCTTGTATTATTAACTAAAAACTATGGTGATTGTCAAGTACTAAGATATGAAACATCTAACCCAGATGTTATTACATCAAATGGAGTTATCAATCAACAACCATATGTTCAAAAAGCTAAGCTTACATTGTATTTATTATTAAATGGAATTATAAATAAATATGAAAGAGAAATTGAAGTATTAAGTTATAGTGAAATGCAAAGAGTTGAAAGAGTTTTAGAATGGACACAAGGAGAAGTAAAAAAATTCCTTGCTGGTGAGATAACAAAATTACCAATTACCCATGAAAAATATGGTGGTGTTATTAGTTGGTTCTCATATGAACCAGGTATTATTGCTGGTGAAGGATATGTTTCAAAACCTATTACTCCAAAAACGTTTGAAGTTTCTTGTACAATTATTTGTGGCTCGCTTAGTCGTCAAGCTGATTTTATGTTTGAAAACTTTGGTGGAAATACAAAACTTGAATTAATATCAGAATGGATGAAGGGACAAATTCCTTCTAATATAATGGGAACTAAAAATTTTGTATTAGAAAATGATGAATTTGATTATCAAATCCGTACTAATAGTGGTGGTATCTTAAATTTAATTGATGGAACAACTCCGGAAGTAGATCGATCTTTATTAATTGATGTAAACAAAAATACTTGGGTTAATCGTTATTTTGGTTCTAAAGATTTGAATACAATTTATCATCCTACCCTATCTCAAGAAATATTAGATCGAATGTTATATACTGGTTATGTATTACCAAATGAAAAACAAATACTTTGGATTACTGTTCATGAAAGTGGAATGCCTGGTACGGGAAATGATGCTAGATTATTAGCTCAAGTTCAAATGGATACAGCCAACGGATTAAGAGATAGAGAAGCATCGTGGAATTATCAAGTAGATGAAAATAAGATTTATCAAAGTTTTGAAGATGAAGTTATTTGTTGGCATGCTGGTGATGGAACTACAACCATTGGTAATGGTAATACTAGTAGTATTGGTATTGAAATGTGTGTTAATGAAGATGGTAATTATGATGGTGCTATGCATATGGATGCTAAATTAATCGCAATGTTGTTACATAAATATAATTTATCATTAATTAATGTAAAACGTCACTTTGACTGGAGTGGAAAAATCTGCCCTAATTATATGATTGTACAAGGTAGATGGTTAGAATTCTTAAATTATGTTGATAAAGAATATACCGCAATGTCATTGTTAAAAGGCACAAAAGTAAATTGGACTGTTACAACTGATACTAATAATAATACTGAAGAAGTATTAAATACATATTTCACAAAAGCTGGCAGTACTATTTATATTAGTAAAGCAGTTAGTGAAAAGGTTACTTTACATATTACAATGACTGTTGAGGTAGATGGAACAACTTTATCACATTCTAATGATTTAGTATTATTACCTAATTAAAAAGGAGGAAATGATGTTAGATAAATATTTAAAAATTAACCCAAGAATAAAAGAAGCCTTAAAAAATAATGAACCAATAGTTGCACTTGAATCAACGATTATCTCACATGGGATGCCTTATCCTAAGAATTTAGAAACAGCTCTTCATTGTGAAGAAATAATCAGAAATGCAGGTGCCGTCCCCGCAACCGTTGCGGTTATTGATGGAAAAATGGTTGTTGGATTAACAAAAGAAGAAATAGAAAGAATTGCAAAAGAAGGAAGTAAAGTTATTAAAACATCAAGAAGAGATTTGCCAGTAATCATTGCTTCTAAATCTTTAGGCGCAACAACGGTAAGCGCAACAATGTTTATTGCCAGTCTTGCTTCAATCCGCTTTTTCGCAACCGGTGGAATTGGAGGCGTACATCGTGGTGTAAATGAAACTATGGATATTTCAGCTGACCTTGAAGAACTCGCAATGACTAATGTTTGTGTTGTTTGTGCAGGAGCGAAAGCTATTCTTGATTTACCACGAACAATGGAATATCTAGAAACAAAAGGAGTTCCTGTAATTGGCTATCAAACAGACTATTTACCAGCGTTTTATACAAGAAAAAGTGAATGTAAAGTAAATTATCGATTTGATGAAGTTAATAGCATAGTTAATATGTTAAAAGCAAAATGGGAAATTGGCCTTAATGGTGGTGTTTTAGTTACTAATCCAATTAGTGAAGAAGATTCACTAGATGAAGAAGTTATGAATAGTGCTATTAATAAAGCAATTGAACAAATGAACCAATTAGGTATTAAAGGTAAAGAAACAACTCCATATTTATTAAAAACTATAGTTGAATTAACAAGTGGTAAAAGTTTAGAATCGAATATATCTTTAGTATATAATAATTGTAGACTTGCTTCAAATCTTGCAATTGAGTACCATAAATGAAAAAATTTCTTTTAGCGTATCGTCATTTAATCGTGTTAACATGGTTAATAATTATTCTATTTATTTTTAAAGTAACGATTAATTTTAAATTTGAAAATGGGTTATCACTAGTATTTATCTTCTTGTTAATAATTGTTCCTTTAATCTTTTATATATATATCTTAGTTGGTATTAGAAAAAATAGAAATCAAATAGTTTTAAATAAAAATGGATATTTTCAAATATTATTAAAAGATATTAATACTACTAATTTTAATATAAACTTCTTAGATAAGCTTTCTTTTTTAAATCTTAAATATTTAGTAAATATAAATGAAGAAGTAGTAGTTAAAATTATAAATCATAATAATGAAATATTGAATATCATATTTGATCAAACAAAAGCATCTATTGTTATTTTGAATACGGAAATTAAATATAATTTTTATTATAGTCATATTATTGATGAATTTACTAAATACGATTTACGTAACTTTGAATATAAAGAACCTATTGTTTTATATACAAAAATATTAGAGAAAGTTAGTGAACTAATTAATAAAGAATATACATATATTTATACAAATAAAAAAATATTGTTAACTTCTAATTCTAATAAACAAAATATATATGAATATAATATGAAATCTAATATTAGAATAAAACAAAAAAAAGAACAAAAGATTATTAATTTATAAAAAAAGAGGTGCCATACGACATCTCTTTTCTTAATTTGGTTTATACTCTTCTAAACATGTTGTATATATATAGTCGATGCCTAATTCACATAGGATTAAAGCACCAACTGGGTCATTAATATTGTATGTTCCAATCTTTAATCGATTATCATGACACATATCTACTAAGTCTTGTGATAACTTATATTGAGGAATGGTAATATCTATATGATATTTAATTGCATCAAAGAAGATTTGGTCAGTAAAGTTTTTAGAACGTAGTTCAAGTTGAATATCAAAATGAAGGTTTCTGATATATTTTAGATATTTAATATCTGTAGATATAATTTTAACTTGTTTAATCATCTTAGATTCTTTTATTTCTTGATATACTTGCATTAATTCGATCTTACCGATAGGAGGATGAAGTTCAATACATGCTAGTTTATGATATCTTGAACATAATGCAAGAAAGGTCTTAAAAGTAGTAAGTGATGATAATTCATCTTCACCGAAAGTTAAGGTTTTAAGAAAATCATATTCGGATAAACTTATATGAATTTTTTCGTTTAATAGTTTTCTTAAATCTCGATACCTAGATGTAACAATTACTCGGTCTTTAGTAAATCTTATATCTGCTTTTACTCCTAAATACATTCGATTACAACTGGCAAGAAAGGCGGCGTAAGTGTTATCTGGTTCAAGAAAAGAGCATCCACCATCACTGATAAATCTTGTTTTTTTACAATCTACTTTTATAATATCCATAATAGTACCTCATATATCATGTTTAAATATTTTATCATAAATTATCTTTATTTGCAATTGTTTTGTGTAGAACAAAAGGTTGCTTTTTAATTTATTTTGTCGTGTATAAATGGTATAATGAATATAGAGGTGTGAAATGGTTAAAAAATATAAAAGAAATAGTGAATATAGTTATTCACTAGGAACAACACTAACATTTGAATTATTAAAGGGGCGTATTAATCAAGTATCAAAGATATATATGCATCCGTTATTTAAACATGATGAAACATATGATAAATTAATTAGCATTTGTGAAAAGAATCATATTCCTTATGAGACTAATATTAAACCATTTAATATATTATCTGATAAAGATAATTGTTATGTAATTGGTGAATTTAAAAAATATCAAGATAAATTAGATGATGATAATCATATTGTTCTTGTTAATCCGGCTGACGCTGGGAACTTAGGAACTATAATGAGAAGTTCGCTTGGATTTGGAGTAAAAAATATAGCAATTATTAATCCAGCTGTTGACCAGTTTAATCCTAAAGTAATTAGAAGCTCAATGGGTGCGTGTTTTAATTTACATATTGAATGTTTTAATAGTTTTGATGATTATTTAAAAAGATATCAACATCATAATATATATACTTTAATGTTACAAGCAAAACAGGGACTTGTAGATGTAAAAAAAGGCAATGGTTATTTTTCCCTTGTATTTGGTAATGAAGCAACAGGTCTTGACAAGAGTTATTTAAATATTGGAACAAGTGTTATCATTAATCATTCTCATGATATTGATAGCTTAAACTTACCTATTGCTGTGAGTATTACTTTATATGAATTTACTAAAAAATATTTTAATTAAAGGTTTTAGTTTATGCGATTAGATAAATACTTGTGTGAAGTAGGTCTTGGAACTCGAAGTACTGTAAAAAAAATAATTAAGTCAAAATATATTAAAGTAAATGATTTAATAGTTACTGATGAAAACTTAAAAATTAATGAACTAACCGATATTGTAACATATAAGGATGAACTATTAAAGTATCAAAAATTCCATTACTATATGTTAAATAAACCAGCTGGTTTTGTGACTTCAACTAAAGATAAAGATAAAACGGTAATGGATTTAATTATAGAATCTTCAATTTATGATTTGAGTCCAGTTGGTAGATTAGATAAAGATACGGAAGGATTATTAATAATAACTAATGATGGTAAAATGATTCATGAGTTAACATCTCCTAAAAAATATATTCCTAAAATCTATTATGTTGAGACACTAAAAATGGTAAATGAAGAAGATATTCAAAAACTTTCAAATGGTGTTATGCTTGATGATGGATATATAACTAAAAAAGCAAAAGTAGAAAAGCATAATTTAGGAATCTATTTAACAATATATGAAGGTAAATACCATCAAGTTAAGAGAATGTTAGAAGTAATAGATAATAAAGTAACATATTTAAAAAGAATTCAGATAAATAATTTGCCATTAGATGAATCTTTAAAATTAGGAGAATATAAGGAATTATCTAAGGAAGATCTTGATAAACTTATGAATAAATAAAAAAAGGTATATAACAGAAATAACTTTGTTATATACTTTTATTTTTTCCATATTATATAGTTACAATTATAACTATCTTTATATATATTGCTATGACCTAAGTATTTAATTCCATCATTAAGGTAGGTATTAATTTCTTTGTATACTTCTTTATAATTTAAATTGATTTTTTTCTTTTTTACAAGTTGTTTAAATGAATATAGTTTTTCATTAAATAATTGAATATCAATAGGTGAGATAGTTAGATTATTAATGTAATTATATATATCCTTTTTAAGTTTACCTGTATTATATACTTTAATATAATCATCCCCAATTTCTTCATCTGATATATTATTATCTATTAATTTTAATTCTTTTTCTTTTAAATAATAACTACCAAATGTTGTTTCATATATATATGTAATAAAATCAATCGTCTCTATATTGGGGTGATTCTCATATTCTTTTAATAAATAATAATCAAATGATTTAACTTTTTCTTTTAGTTTTTTTAACTCTATTTTTTCTTTTTTACTTAAAGGAACGGGATCATACACTTTTCTTGTAAATGGATTACAACGAATAATACGAAAACATGTTAAAAATGAAGCTTTAAAAAAATTAAATTTTTCATAACATCCAATTGCGTAATTAGAACAACTTGGGTAATGCTTACATCTACCTGTTCCAATTATAGCTTTATTTTTTTGATATTTCTTTATACATTTGATTGTGAAAGAATTTAAAGACATATATATCACCATAATGATTATACTAAAAAATATTTATTTTTGCAAGGTATTAAATTAATAGTATTGGTAAAAATAGTAATATGAAATTAATATTGATAAGTATTGTTTTTATTTTATGTTTTGTTTTAAGTAGTAGAATTAGAATTAGAATTTATAAAAAAGAAAAAGGAATGAGTATAATTCAAATATCACTAAATCTGTTATTTTGGAATATATTAATTAAAACAATTGATTTAGGAAAATATGTAAAAAAGAATATGGAGATTTACTCCTTTAAAAAGAATCTAAGGGAAGGTATTTCAAACATTAAAAAAATAATTGAAAATAATCATTTAATAAAGAAATATATAAAATCACTTATGATAGATAAAGTAACAATCATTATAAGAAATAATTCACTAAATCCTAGTTATTATCCATTTATTTCGGTAATTAATTGGAACATTATTAGTACTATTAAATATTTATTAAATACATATTGTAAGGATGTAGATAATGAATATTATGGAGTAATGTTAAATGATGAAAGTAAAAAAGGAATGGATATTGAATTAATTGGCAGTATTACCATTTTTAGTATTTTAAAAGTAACAATAGTTAATTTAAAAACAATTATTATATTATTAAAGAAGGAGAAAAGAAATGGAAGAAATAAAACCTATCAATCAGTTACTTCAAATAGCCATGAATTCACTTAAAGAATTAACAGATGTTAATATTATTGTTGGAGATAAAATTACTTTTGATAATATTAGTGTAGTTCCGATATCAAAAGTAAAATGTGGATTTGTTAGTGGTGGAGTAGATCAATTAAGGAAAAGGTATGATGAGACTACTCCATTTGGAGGCGGGGCAGGTGGAACAATTAATTTAACACCAGTTGCTTTTTTAGCATTTGTTGATAATGATGTTAAAGTCCTTCATTTAGAGGATAATTCACATATATTAGAAAAAGTGATTGATTTTGTTCCAACTACAATTCAAACCGTAATGAAAAATATTTCTAAAGAAAAGTTTAAAAGTTCTATTTAAAAAAAGGTAGATTATAAGAAAAATAAATTCTTATAATTTACCTTTTTACATTTTATTTGGATCGAACACAATACCTGAATCGTTTTGATTATACATTGTTCCTTTCGTATAACAATAACTATTTAAATGTTCAAAATTATTAAAGGATACTTTTACTGATTTTTCTAAGTCAATTGAAGAAGCAGTATTTAAAAATTCAACCATTCTTTCTTTTGGTAGTAATACACCAGCTCCATGACCGACTAAGAAATTATCAAAAGGAAGCTTTAATACCTTTTTAAGCATATTCTTATATATAGAAACAGAAGTTGATTCTTCTAAAAATAACCAAACAAATGGGCATGCCGCATCACTACTAATTAATATTTTATCTTCTTTAATTAAAAATCCAACACTACCTTTCGTGTGACCTTCCATATTAATAATTTTAACGTTAATATCACCTAAATCAAATTCTTGATCTTCATGAAGAATTACTAAATTACCTTCTCTTTTAGTTAAATAATTATCAATATTAAAGCT
>CAYOAY010000028.1:0-15229 GCA_964402155.1 uncultured Muribaculaceae bacterium
TAATAAAATTGTATTAAATGAGATATATAATATAGAAGCTCAACTAAAAAGATTAAATAATAAAGATATATTAACAATAATTACTGCAGATCATGGTCAAACTAATGTAGATACAAACAAAGATATAGTTATGGATTTTGAAAAATATGATAAATATTTTTATGCACATCCAGGAATCGATTTTGGCATGGCAACTTATTATATTAAAAAAGGTATGGAAGATGAATTCTTACAGGAGTTTAATAAAGATTTCGAAAACAAAATGTATTTATTTAAAACTGAAGAGTTCATTGAAAATAATATATTTGGACCAAACGAGAATAATAGTTATTTATTAGATAATTTAGGAGAGTATATTAGTATTTGCAACCATGATTCACAATTTATTAATTCACCAGAAATAGAGGATTATTATAAAAAAACTAAAGGTAATCATTCTGGATTAACAAAAGATGAAATGATTATTCCACTAATAATAATAGATAATGATAAATAGTTTTTCTAGATTAAACTTATAAAAATGGTATATAAAAATGGAAAAATATGTTAGACCATATAAACAACGTGGTGATACTTGTACTATTGTTTGTATGTTAATGGTATTAGAATATTATAAAGTTATAGAAAAAGCAAATTGGTATGATGAAAGAAGACTATATAGAATATATGGTTCTAAATATATAAGTGGTACTCCATTTTCTACATTGGCATTTCATATGGCAAAAAATGGTTTAGATACTACAATATATCATGAAAGTAAAAACTTGTTTGAAAATAAGTATAATGCTTTTAATAAAGAAGATTTTGAGTTGTTGGTAGAAGAATATAAAGAATACTTGGAATTTGCAAAAAATAATGGAGCCAAAGTTTTAAATGGCATTTCAATAAATACTGATATATTAAAACAAAAATTAGAGGAAGATAATTTAATTATATTAGCAGGCGAATTATCTGGCATTTATCGTGCAATACTATTAACAGGTTATGATGATAAAGGATTTAGTGTATGTGATTCTTTATATAAAACTAAACAGAAAAGAACTTTTGAAGAAATAGAAAACTTTATGAATACTAGTATTGGTAAATGGTTTATTAAAGTAAATAATAAGACTATTACCATATAAAATGAACTAATTACCAAATATTAGTTCTTCTTTTTTTTATATATTTATGATAAAATACTTGCAAGAAATGAGATGAGTATTATGGATAAAATAATTGTAAAAGGTGCTAGAGAAAATAATTTGAAAAATGTAAATATAGAAATACCTAAAAATAAATTAACTGTTATGACAGGGGTATCAGGAAGTGGAAAGTCATCTCTTGCTTTTGATACTATATATGCAGAAGGACAAAGAAGATATGTAGAAAGCTTATCATCTTATGCAAGACAGTTTTTAGGAGGTACATCAAAACCAGATGTAGACTCAATAGAAGGACTTTCTCCCTCTATTTCAATAGATCAAAAAACTACTAATAATAATCCAAGATCGACAGTTGGAACAGTAACTGAAATATATGATTATTTTAGACTTCTATTTGCAAGAATAGGGGTACCATATTGTCCTAATCATAATATACCAATAACAAGTCAGTCAGTAGAAGAAATGACTATTCAAATAATGAATGAAGAAGATAAAACTAGATTAATTATTATGTCACCTGTTGTATATGGTGAAAAAGGTACTCATAAAGAGCTTTTAGATTCTTTAAGGAAAGATGGTTATGTTAGAGTAAAAATAGATGGTGAAGTAAAAGATTTATCAGAAGATATATTACTTGATAAAAATAAAAAACATAATATATTAGTTGTAATAGATAGAATAATAAAAAAAGAAGATTCAAGAAGTAGAATATATGAAGCTATTGAACTAGCTTGTAAGTTATCTAAGGGTAAAGCAGTAGTTGAAATACCTGGTAGAGAAGAAATTGTTATGAGTGAAGCTTTTGCATGCCCTCATTGCGATTTTTCACTAGAAGAATTAGAGCCTAGAATGTTTTCTTTTAATGCTCCTTATGGTTCTTGTCCTGATTGTAAAGGACTTGGTTTTAAGCAAAAAATTAGTGAAAGATTAATTATTCCAGATAATGAAAAAACTTTAAAAAGAGGTGGAATAGAGCCTTTATCTGGTATGGATGACCAAAATATTTATATTAAAAAGTTAGAAATTGTATGTGATAAATATAATATAGATATTAATAAAAAAATGAAAGATTTAACTAAAAAAGAGTTAGATATAATTCTTTATGGAACTAAAGAACCTATAGAATTTAAATTTAAAACTAGAAGTGGAAATGAAATGAATAGTTTTGAGCCATATGAAGGGGTTTTAAATAATTTAGAGAGAAGATACTTTGAAACTAATAGTGAGTTTATTAGAGAATGGTTAGGTAAGTATATGGTTGAACTTACTTGTCCTTTATGTAATGGTAAAAGATTAAAAGAAAGTGTATTATCAGTATTAATAAATAAGAAAAATATAATTGATTTAACTGATATGAATATAGATAAATTATATGACTTTTTTGATACTTTAAAATTAAGTAAAGAAAAAGAAGAAATAGCAAGACTTTTAATAAAAGAAATAAAATCAAGATTAGAATTTTTAAAAAATGTTGGACTTGGATATTTAACATTATCAAGAAGTGCATCAACTCTATCTGGTGGTGAAGCTCAAAGAATAAGACTTGCAACTCAAATAGGTTCTCAGTTAACTGGAGTTTTATATGTACTTGATGAACCATCTATTGGACTTCATCAAAGAGATAATCAAAGACTTATTGATTCACTTTTAAAAATGAGAGATTTAGGTAATACTTTAATTGTTGTAGAGCATGATACAGATACTATGTTAGAGGCTGACTATTTAGTTGATATAGGTCCTTTAGCAGGAGAGCATGGTGGGAAGGTTGTAGCATGTGGAACACCAGGAGAAGTTATGCAAAATACTAATAGTTTAACAGGAGATTATTTAAGTGGTAGAAAAATGATAGAAGTACCTAAAAAAAGAAGAAAAGGAAATGGTAAGTTTTTAGAAATTAAAGGTGCAAAGGAAAATAATTTAAAAAATATTAATATTAAATTTCCACTTGGTACTTTAACACTTGTAACCGGCGTATCAGGTTCTGGTAAAAGTAGTTTAGTAAATGAAATATTATATAAATCTCTTGCATTAAATGTTTATTCATCTAAAGTTATACCAGGTAAACATAGAGCTATTAAAGGATTAGAAAATGTAGATAAAGTAATTGATATAACTCAAGATCCAATAGGAAGAACGCCTCGTAGTAATCCTGCAACTTATGTTGGTGTATTTGATGATATAAGAGATGTATTTACTAGTACTAAAGAAGCTAAAATAAGAGGTTATGAAAAAGGTAGATTTTCATTTAATGTTAAAGGTGGAAGATGTGAAGCTTGCTGGGGTGATGGTGTTAAGAAAATATCTATGAACTTTTTACCTGATGTATATGTTCCTTGCGAAGTATGTGGTGGAACAAGGTTTAATAAAGAAACACTTGAAGTAAAATATAAAGATAAAACTATATATGATGTACTTCAAATGAGAGTAGAAGAAGCTTTAGAATTTTTCTCTAATCATCCTAAAATTACAAGAAAATTACAAGTTTTAATAGATGTTGGATTAGGTTATATAAAACTTGGTCAAAGTGCTCCTACTTTATCTGGTGGTGAAGCATCACGTGTTAAGCTTGCTAAGGAATTACAAAAGAAACCTACTGGTAAAAGTGTATTTATACTTGATGAGCCAACAACAGGTCTTCATAGTCATGATATTAAAAAACTTCTTTCTATATTAAATAGAATAGTATATAATGGTGATACTGTAATTGTAATTGAACATAATTTAGATGTTATTAAGGTAGCAGATTATATAATTGATTTAGGACCTGAAGGTGGAGATAAAGGCGGAGAAATAGTTATAACTGGAACTCCAGAAGTGGTAGCTAAATGTGAAAAATCTTATACAGGTAAATTTTTAAAAAAGATATTAAAATAAAGAGTGATTTTGAAATAAATTAATAATAATAAAGTAGAGGTAAAAAATATTTCTACTTTATTTTTTTATGATTTATTTAATAGTTTTGTATTAACTTTTATAATTACAGAAATGATAAAATATATGCAAGAAAGGAGCTGTTAGCTATGGTACTTCCGGCAAAAATATCTTGGACAAAAACAAAGAAAAACGTAGAAGAAATAATTACAAAATATGTATATTATGTTTTATCTGTAGATGATAGCTCAGCATCTATAATTAAAGATGATTATTCTTTAGAATATCTAGAATTTAAAAAACCAGATAATCCATATTTTAAAATTGATATAAATGAGCTTAAAAAAAGAATAGAATTTATTAATTATTTTAGAATATGTTTTAATAGATTAACTAGTGAAGAAAGAAAAATTATATATTGGACTTATATAGATAAGGAAAATAACTATGATGATAGATATATAGCTAATAATTTAGGATTCTCTTTAGGATATTATTATATAAAGAAAAAAGAAACATTAATAAGATTTTCTTATTGTTTAGGTGTTGAAGAGGCAGAAAAATAAGCTTTACCATAATTAGACAATATAATTAAAACAAATAATTATAATAAATTTTAAAGGAGGCTAATATGGATTTTGAAATCAAAAAGTGTAGTTATAATGATGCTATAAAGGCAAATAATCTTTTAACAAAATTAATAGTGGATGAAAAAAAATATGATAAAAATATTAATGAAGAATGCGTAGTTAAATCATTATATGAAAATTTTTTTAACGAAGATGATGTTGCACTATATGTTGCATGTTTAAATAATGATATTATTGGATATATTTATGGATACGTACAAAATAATGGCGATGCTAAAAAAAACATAGTAACAGTGCTTGATGCTTTATATGTATTAGATGATTTTAGAAAGAAAGGTGCTGCAACAAAACTAATAGATACTTTTATAAAGTGGTCTATGAATAAAAATGCAAGATATATTGAATTAAAAGTATGTGATAAAAATAAAGAAGCAATAGAACTTTATAATAAATTTGATTTTATGCAGAAAAAGATAATTATGGTAAAGGAAATTGGTGAGTAATATGCAGTTATCAAGGTTTTTCCATGTTAAAAAAATAAAAGATGATATATATGGGATTTATAATTCGCTTATAATGGATATTATATATGTTGATGAAAAAAAGTTAAGTGACATTAAAAAATTTAATGTTTCAGATGAAGAAATAAATACTTTAAAAAGTGCTGGTATATATATACAAGATTCCAAACAAGATAAAAAAGCTTTAGATGTTGTTAAAAAAAGATATGATAAAGTCTGTGGAAAAATAAATATAATGTATTTAATAATGAGCTCTTCTTGTAATTTGGGGTGCAAGTATTGTTTTATAGAAAATTGTCAGTTTAATAATAAAAAAGAAATAAATATGAGTGAAAAAACAGCGCTTACAGCACTTGATAAATATATAAAATATTTAAAAAAACATAAAATTAGAGGTTCAATTATATTTTATGGTGGGGAGCCTTTAGTAAATTATGATGTATTAAAAAAAGTTATAGAAAAAGCAAAAGAAGAATTAGCACCTATTGATTTTTCTATGGTAACTAATGCAACTCTTCTTGACGAAGAAAAAATAAAATTTTTATCAGAAAATAATGTTGAAATCGG
Organism: uncultured Muribaculaceae bacterium; assembly: GCA_964402155.1. Lineage (GTDB taxonomy): Bacteria > Bacillota_I > Bacilli_A > RF39 > UBA660 > Aphodocola. The sequence continues at coordinate 5,695 of CAYOAY010000028.1, forward strand.
AATTTCAATAGATGGTCCTAAAGAATTAAATGATAAAAATAGAATATATAAATTTAATAATAAAAGTGTATATGATGAGGTTATTAAGAAATTTCCGATGCTTAAGATGCATGAAACTAAGTTTGGATTATCTATTACGGTATCAGAGGATTTTTTAAGCATGCAAGATGAAGTATTAAGCTGGCTTGCTAAATTAAATGTTAAAAGTATTTTTTATAATTTATATCATTATACTAGTTATGAAAAAAACTGGGAAGATTATTATAAAAGAGCTTCTAAATTTCTAATAAAATCATATGAAATATTATCTAAAAACAAAATATATGATGGAAGAATAATTAGAAAAATGGAAAGTTTTTATGACAGTGAATTTAAATTTTCTGATTGTGGTGCGATAGGTGCCAATCAATTAGCTATAAAACCAAATGGAGATATTTGCATATGTCATGGTTATTTGAAAACAGATAAATATGTTATTGGAAATATAAATGATGTTTCTATAGAAACTATAATGAGATCTGATGAAATAAAATTTTGGAAAAGCAGAAATACACTTAATAACTCTAAATGTTTAGAGTGTGAAGCTTTATACATATGTGGTGGTGGATGTGCAATTGAGGCTGAGGCACTGTTTAATAACAGAAATAAAATAGATAAGCCGTTTTGTATACATACAAAATCTACTCTTAATTGGATGCTAAAAGAAAGCTATAAAATGAATAATGAAATAAACGAAAAGCAAAAGGAGGTGATACAATGAAAATACTTAATAAAGAAAAAGTAAAAAGTATAATTGGTGCTACAACTGAAAATTATGCTTCAGTATGTAATAGTTGTGCATGTGGTGGTGGTACTGGTTCGTGCAATACTACATGCAAAGGCTGTAAAGATAAGAGTGAAAATGTAAAAGAAGTAAAAAAAATCTATGAAAAATAAGAACTTGTGTTCTTATTTTTGCATATAAGGAAGTGAACTTAAAATGATAATAGATGCACATAGTCATATAGGTGATGATTTTTACTTTGGGAGTTCTAAAGTACAGGATTATGATAAGTTCTGTGTTGTAAATAATATAACAACAGGTCTTTTAATGCCAATGCCTTGGCCAATATTTAAAGAAGATAATATACATAAATGTTCTTTAATTTGGGAATATGAAAATAATGATTTTAAATATTATAAAGTCTGGAAGGATAATGGTATTTTAATTAAAGAACCTGTGTATAAAAATCCATATGAAATAGTTAATTATAATTGTTATAATAAAATTAAAAATTATAATTCTAAAACTAAAATATTTTTTGTTCCTTTAATACATGGTAAATTAGATGATACAGTATATTTAGAAAAAATGATTAAAGATTTAAATCCTGTTGCACTAAAGTTTCATGGATTTAGTAGTGGTTTTTTTGAAACTGATGTAAATAAAGAATTAATAGAGATTATAAAAAAGTATGATTTACCTATTATTTTTCATACTTCCGTTTATAAGTATAATGATGGTTATGGATATGATACAAGATATTTTAGAAATAAATGTAGTCCAATTAATTGGTATAAATTTATTATTGAAAATAATATTAGAGGAGTTTTAAATCATGGCGCATGCTTAGATTATGAAGTTTTAAGTTATATTAATAAAAGCAATAATATAATGGTTGGCTTGGGTCCGGATTTTGATATATCAAATGATCCTTATAAAGTAAGTATTGATAAAGAAGAATTTAATAAAATGGGGTATTTAAATATACTAAAAGAAAAATTAGATCCTGAAAAAATATTATTTGATATAGATTATAATTGGAATTTAGGTTTAAATAATAAATTAGATAATGGCTCTGTAAGTAGGATTTTTGAAACATGGAATTATAGTGATAGTGAAAAAATATTGTATAGTAATGCTAAAAAGTTTTATAAATTATAATAAATAATTTGGTATGTATAAATTTACTTTGGTATGCTATAATTATTATGGTGATAGAATGAAGGTAATAATTGTTGATAAAAAAAATAAAAAAAATAAAAATAATGGTATTGAATATCATTTAAATGGATTTATAGAGTGGCTTATTTATATGTTTGGGTATGCTTTAATACTTATTATAACTTCTAATATTTTTAGATCTTTATATGTTGAAAATATATTTTATGGGTTTATAGCAGCTATAATAATATATTTATTAAATAAGACTGTAAAGCCAGTTTTAGTAACTCTTACTTTGCCACTTATTGGTATGTCTTTAGGTTTATTCTATTTCGTTATAAACGTAATTATTTTATTAATAGTTAATTTAATATTAGGAAAGCATTTTTATTTAACGGGTTTTTTCTCGCCATTTATAGTTTCTATATTTATAAGTATTATGAATGTTTTAATGGAGAATTTAATTATAAAACCACTTATAGAAAGGTGCAAAAAATAGTATGAAACAAGTAGCTTTTAGTTTAGGACCTTTTAGTATTACTTGGTATTCTATTTGTATATTATTAGGTATTATTGTAGCAACAATTATTATTGAAAAAGAAGCAAAGAAATATAATATTTCAAGATCTTTTGTTATGAATTTAATTTTTTGGTGTGTTATATATGGAATAATAGGAGCAAGAATATATTATGTTATTTTTAATTTAGATTATTATTCATCATATCCTCTTGAAATAGTTAAAATATGGAATGGAGGGCTTGCTATTCATGGAGGTATAATAGCAGGTGTTATAACATTAATATTTTATTGTAAAAAATATAATATTAATGTTTTAAGAATGACTGATATATCAGTAGTAGGTCTTATAATAGCTCAAAGTATAGGTAGATGGGGTAACTTTTTTAACATGGAAGCTCATGGAGGCGTTGTTACTAAATCTTTTTTAGAAAATATTCATATTCCAAACTTTATAATAGATGGAATGTATATTAACGGAAATTATTATCATCCTACGTTTTTATATGAATCATTTTTTTGCTTATTAGGTTTTATAATTTTAGTACTAATTAGAAAATGTAAAAAGATAAAAACAGGTAATATTACTAGTTTATATTTAATATGGTATGGTATAATTAGATTTTTTATTGAAAGTTTAAGAACTGATAGTTTAATGATTGGTAATTTAAAAATGGCTCAGTTAGTATCATGTTTAATGATCATATTAGGTATAATAATGTTTATTATAACTATTATAAAGAATGATTATTATCATAAAGAAAGAGTGGTTATAAATGATAAAAAATGATTTTGATGTTGCAATAATAGGTGCGGGACCTGCTGGTATATCTTGTGCGTTATATTTATTAAGATCAGGCGTATCATGTGCTTTATTTGAAATGGATTGTCCAGGCGGCACTTTAAATAAAATAAATAATATTGAAAATTATCCTGGCTATACTGATAAAAAAGGGTCTTTATTAGCTTTTAAAATGTATGAGCAAATAGATAGGTTAAATGTAAAGATAATAAAAGAAAAAGTAACGAAAATAGAAGATAATAAGGTAAATTTAACTATATTTACTAATGATAAAAAATATAGTTTTAAATATGTTGTTTTAGCAAGTGGTAAAGTTCCAAGACGTTTAGATATTAAAAATATTGATAAATATGAGTCAAAAGGTATTTCGTATTGTACATTATGTGATGGAAATTTATATAAAAATAAAAATGTTTTAATAGTAGGTGGTGGGGCATCTGCTATAAATTCTGCAATTTATTTATGTGATATAGCTAAAAAAGTATATATAGTTAATCGTTCTGATAAATTAAAAGCTAATATAAAAGAAAAAGATATATTAAAACAAAAAGAAAATATAAAAATAATATATAATTCAAAAATAGAATCAATTATAGATAGAAATAATGTAATAAAAAAAGTAAAACTAGATAATGGTCTTGAACTCGATATTGATGGAATATTTGTAAATATAGGTCAAGATGTATCGAATTTAATTTATAAAGATCTTAATTTAGATAGTGATAAATTTGGTATTAAAGTTTCAACAAATATGACAACAAGTAATTCGAATATATATGCTATAGGAGACGTAGTAAGTAAAAAGATATATCAGGTTGTAACAGCGGTAAATGATGGAGTAGTAGCAGCTATAGATATAATTAGTAAACTAAAAGACAATTAGTCTTTTTTCTTTTTATTTAAAAAAACGCCTGGATAGGTTGAAATAAGATTCTTTATTTGATACAATGATGATGCTAAGGATGTGATTAAATGACATTTTCAAGTAGAATTAAAGAAGAAATTAGTACAACAGAATGTACAAGAGCTGAATATTTATCAGAATTATCTGGAATAATTAGAACTAACGCATTAATTAAAATATATAATATAAAAATTCAAACTGAAAATAAGTTTGTAGCAAATCGTATATTTGGTTTATTTAAAATTCTATATGACATAAATTTAAATATTACCTTAAGAAAAAATTATAATTTCAAAAAAAATGAGATTTATGTTTTAGAACTAAAAAAAGATACTTTAAAAGTATTAAGAGATATTGGAATTATAAATGAGAAAAATGAATTTTTAAAGACTCCTAGTGATTCTGTTTTATCTGATGAGGAATTAAAAAGAGCATATTTAAGAGGAGTATTTTTGGTATCTGGTAGTTTAAATGATCCTAAAACATCAAGATATCATCTTGAATTTTTAATAAATGATACACAGTATGCATTCTTTTTAAATAAATTATTAAATGATAATAATTTAAATAGCAAAATACTTCATAGAAAAAAAGGATATATGATATATATAAAAGAAGCTGAAAAAATAAGTGATTTTTTAAGACTTATTAGAGCATATAATGGTGTTATGTACTATGAAGAAATTAGAGTATATAGAGAAAAAGTTAATATGACAAATCGTTTAAATAACTGTGAGCAAGCAAATGTAGAAAGAACTATATCTACATCAAATAAATTAATTAAAGAAATAAATTATATTAAAGAAAAAGATATGTATGATTTACTTGATGATAAGTTAAAAGAAACATGTGATTATAGAGTAAGGTATCCTGAATTATCATTATTAGAACTTAGTAAAGTAATTACAATTGAAACTAATTTGAATGTAAGTAAATCATGTTTAAATCATAGATTTAGAAAAATAAAAGAATTTGCAGATAAAATAAGAGAAAATAAATAAAAATTATTATATAAATTATAAGGATGTTAAAAAGACTTTTAAAAAGTTATTTTTTCTGCTAAAATATAGTTATCAAAATAATACATAAGTAGTGAGGGGAAGTGCTAGAATGGGAAAAGTAATTGCTTTGGTTAATCAAAAAGGTGGTGTTGGTAAAACTACTACTAGTATTAATTTAGCTGCATCTTTAGGTGTTCTAAATAAAAAAGTATTACTTATAGATTTAGATCCACAAGGAAATGCATCAACTGGTGTTGGTATAAATAAAGGTGATGTTAATAAAAGTATTTATGATTTATTACTAGGTAGATGTTTAGCTACTGATGCAATAATTAAAACTAATTTTAAAAACTTATCGATAATACCTGCAACTATTAATTTAGCAGGAGCAGATATAGAACTTATAGAAAAATCAAAGATGGTAGAAAATTTTCAAAAAAATATGCAATTAAAATATGCATTACAATCTATTAGAGATAATTATGATTTTATTATAATTGATTGCCCACCATCATTAGGATTATTAACAACAAATGCTCTTTCGGCAGCTAATTCGGTATTAATTCCTGTTCAGTGTGAGTTTTTTGCATTAGAAGGAATAATGCAACTTTTAAATTCTATAATGCTTGCTCAAAAAAAGTTAAATCCAAGTTTGGAGATAGAAGGTGTACTTCTTACAATGCTTGATTCTAGGACTAATTTAGGGTTAGAAGTAGTAGAAGAAATAAGAGGATTTTTTAAAGAAAGAGTATATAATACGCTTATTCCAAGATTAATAAGATTAACTGAGGCGCCAAGTCATGGTAAACCAATAGTGGCATATGATCCTATGAGTCGTGGAACAGAAGCTTATCTTAACTTAGCAAAGGAGGTTATTGAACAAAATGAAAGAAGAGAACAGTAAAAGAAGAGCTCTTGGCATGGGCCTTGAGCAACTATTTAATTCAGAAATGCTTGATTTTGATCAGGTGGAACAAAATATTATAAAAGAAACACCTAAAGACGAAATAGTTGAAATTGATATTAATGAGCTTAAAAGTAATCCTTATCAACCAAGAAAGGTATTTGATGATGAAGCATTAAAAGAACTTTCTGATTCAATTAAGGAACATGGTGTTTTTCAGCCAATTATAGTAAGAAAAAGTGTAAAAGGTTATAATATAATTGCAGGTGAAAGAAGGGTTAAAGCATCAGCTTTAGCTGGATTAACTAAGATTCCTGCAATTATTAGAGAGTTTAATGATGATGAAATGATGCAAGTGGCATTACTTGAAAACTTACAAAGAGAAAATTTATCTGCTGTTGAAGAGGCTAAGGCATATAAAACAATTATTGAATCGTTAAAATTAACTCAGGATGAATTAGCTAAAAAGTTAGGTAAATCAAGAAGTCATATTACTAATATGCTAGGTTTATTAAGACTTCCTTTAAATGTTCAAGATATGGTTTTATATAATAAAATTTCAATGGGACATGCAAGAGTGTTAAGTAAATTAGAAAGTCATGATCAAATTGAAGAATTAGCTAACAAAGTTGTAAGCGAAGGTTTAAGTGTAAGAGATTTAGAAAAAATAGCAGAAACAGATTTATTTGTAAGAACTACTCCAATAAGTAAACCTAAAAAGAATAAAGAATATAAATACGTAGAAGATGCTTTAAAAGAAAAATTAGGAACTAAAGTTTCTGTTTGTGATAATAAAATTAAAATAGCATTTGCAACAAAAGAAGATCTAAATCGTATTTTAGAAATTCTAAATATTGAAGTTGAGTAGAGGAAGTTATGAATATATTAAAAATAAAAATAGTAAAAGAAATATATATGCCAATAATAATAATTTTAATATCTATTATATTAAATAAGATAATAGTATCTATAATAAAAAAGACCTTTGATCCAAAAAAGAAAAATATAAGATTTGATGCTAGAAAGATTAGAACAATAAGAAGTTTATTATGCAATGCTTCAAAATATGGAATACTTATGATTGATATTTTATGGATTTTAAATATCTTTGGTATTAAAGCATCAACACTTGCAGCAGGAGTAGGAATTATTAGTGCTGTTATAGGACTAGCCTTTCAGGATATATTAAAAGATATTATATCTGGTATTTCTATATTGTTTGAAAATCAGTTTGCGGTTGGTGATTATGTTAAAATATCTACATTTGAAGGTAATATAATTTCTTTTGGACTTAGGACAACTAGGATACAAGCATTTACTGGAGAAGTTAAAATAATTGCAAATAGGAATATTACAGAGATTATAAATTATAGTATGGATAAAACTTTAGCAGTAGTTGATATACCTGTTAGTTATGAAGAAAAAATAGAAAAAGTTGAAAAAATTCTTAAGATAACAGCTGCAACTTTAAGAGAAAAAATACCTTCTTTATCAAGCAATATAGAGCTTCTTGGAGTGCAAGAACTTTCAGACTCAGCGGTTATATTTAGACTTATAGGTAAATGCAAACCAGCAGAGCATTTTAGCGTTCAAAGACAAATGAAAAAGGAATTTAAAAATGCTTTAGATAAGAATGGTATTAAAATACCTTATAATCAAATAGAGGTTCATTATGACAAATAATTATGAAGTAGGATCTGTTTTGCAACTTAAAAAGAAGCATCCTTGTGGAAACTTTTTGTTTGAAGTTGTAAGAGTAGGAGTAGATATAAAAATTAAATGTGTAAAGTGTGGTCATGTAGTTATGATCCCAAGAATAGATTTAAATAAAAGAATAAAAAAAGTAATTTAAGGAGGATTAATAATGATTAAAACAAAAAAAATAAAAAGATCATCTCATCCAGTTATGTTTTTTATATATTTATCTTTACTTGTTATTATTGCAAGTGGAATTGCAAATGCATTAAATTTTCAAGTGACATATGATAAATTAACTACAATTGCTGGTGAAGTCGAAACAACTACTATTGCTGTTAATTCTCTATTAAGCTTAGATGGGTTAAAATTTTTAATAACTTCAGCTTATGATAATTTAACATCTTTTATTCCATTTGCATCTATTTTAATAGGATCAATAGCTTTTGCAGTAGCATATAAATCTGGATTTTTAAAAACTTTACTTAGTAAAGTTACAAAAAAATTTCCAAAATATATAATAGTATTTATTTATTCTTTACTATGTATTATATCAAGTGTTGATTCAAATGTTGGTTACGTTTTGTTGTTACCACTTGGTGCATTATTGTTTATGTCTATGAATCGTAATCCAATAGGAGGTATTGCACTTGGTTTTTCTTCTATAGCAGCAGGGCATGGGGCTGGACTATTTATAACTTCGCTTGATTTTAATTTATCAAGTTATACAGAAGCTAGTGCTAAACTGCTTGATTCTGAATATACAGTATCACAATCAAGTAATTTAATTTTTATAATAGTTGCTGCTTTATTAATTAGTGCTATATGTACATTTTTAACAGAAAGATTTATGGTAAAAAAATTAGGTAGAAATAATATAGATTCAGATGAAGAGGAAATGGTTGTTGAAGAAGCTTTAGAAAAAAAAGGATTAATTGCATCTTTCGTTGCAACTATAGTTGTATTAATTCCAATAATATTAATGATTATTCCAACATCAAATAACGGTTTTTTAGGGTTATTGCTTGATAAATCACAAACTGCTTATTCAAAAATGCTATTTAGTAGTGATGCTCTTTTAATGACCAATATGGTTGGAATAGTATCATTTATATTTGCTGTACAAGGATTTACATATGGCGTTGTGACAGGTTCCATAAAAAGAATAAGGGATTTAGTGAATTTTGCAACAAGTTATTTGAAAAATATAGGTGGAATATTTGTTCTTATATTTTTTGCAGCACAATTTATAGCTATTGTAAATGAATCTAATCTTGGAATGGTAATAGTAGGTACTTTATCTAATATAATATCATTATCTAATTTTTCATTTATTCCTCTTATATTATTAATTCTAATATTTGCTATGATATCCAACTTTTTAGTTACTGGTTCTGTTGCTAAATGGTCTATTATGGCACCTAATATAATGCCTAGTGTTATGAAAGCCAATGTAACACCTGAGTTTGCACAATTAGTATATAGAATTGGAGATTCCATAACTAATTGTATAACACCTGTATTTGGATATTTTGTTGTATTTATAGGATTTGTTGAAGTATATACAAAAAATAAAAATGATTTTAGTATAAGAAGTTGTTATAAAACTATAATGCCATATTTTTTAGCAATTGCATTGATATGGATACTTATGCTAATTTGTTGGTATATAATAGGTCTTCCAATTGGTATAGGAACATATCCAAGTTTATAAGTAAAGTATCTTACTTTACTTTTTATTTTATAATAGGAAAGTCATGCAAAAAGTATGAAAATAAATGTAAAGCA
>CAYOAY010000029.1:0-14987 GCA_964402155.1 uncultured Muribaculaceae bacterium
TATCAAACTAAAGTTTCCTTCTGCTTTAGCTGTACCTGTTATATTTAAACTTTGAGAAAATACAGCATATCCAACTGTTATTGTTAAAATAAGAGCTAGTACTCCAACTATTATTTTATTTTGCCTATTTAATTTCATTTTTTTACTCCTTTCTTTTTTTATATAGTATTTTTACTACCATACATGTTAATAATATCAAAAACACCCCCCCCCATCAAGCTTTTTTAAAAAATATCTATAAATTTATTTAAAAAAATGGTAAAATATATTTATGATTAAAAATATATTATTGGGTACAATTAAAATTTATCAAAAGATTCCAGGATCATTTCATGGATACTGTAAGCATATTCCTACATGTTCAAATTATGCTTATGATGCTATTAATGAATATGGTGTTATTAAAGGTAGCATTTTATCTATTAAAAGAATACTTAAATGTAATCCTTTTGGAACCTTTGGATATGATCCAGTACCAAAAAAGGAGAAAAAAAATGAAAAATAAATTATTTATAATATTAATACTTATCTGTTGTCTTATATTAAGTGGATGTTCTTCTAAAGAAGAATCTAGTACAATGACAGCTTATACTAGTGTATATCCAGTTGAATATATATTAGAGAATTTATATGGAGATAAAATAGCTATATATAGTATATATCCCGATGGAAGTAATTATAAAAATTATATGCTAACTAATAAACAGTTAACTGATTATAGTAAAGGTGATTTATACGTATATAATGGAATAATAGCAAAAGAAAAAGATTATGCAGCTAAATTATTAAATAATAATAAAAAAATTAAAATAATAGATGCAACTTTAGGTATGGATTATACAAATGATGTTTCTGAAGTTTGGCTTAATCCTTCTAATTATCTTATGATGGCATCTAATATAAAAAAAGGTCTTGAAGAATATGTAAGTGAACATATAGATATTAAAACTATAAAAGAAAATTATGAAAAATTAAAATTAGATATTTCAGAAATAGATGCTGAGTTAAAGACAGTAGCTAATAATTCTAATAATAAAACCTTATTAGTAAGTAGTGATACTTTTAAATATTTAGAAAAATATGGTTTTACTATTATATCTTTAGAAGAAAATGAAAATTTAACTGATAAATTACTTTCTGATGTTAAAAAATTACTAGCTAATAAAACAGTTAATTATATATTTTTAAAAGATAATGAAGAACCAAATAAAACTATTAGTCAATTAAAAGAGTCTTATAATATTCAAACAGTTAGTTTAAATGCTTTATCAACTCTTAATGCAACAGATAGAAAAGATAAGAAAAATTATATTAGTATTATGATGGATAATATTAATTCAATAAAATTAGAAGTAAATAAATAGTAATTTAAATTATTATAAAAATAATAGAAAATTTTATGAAGAACAGGTTATATCCTTGATAATTATCAAAAAAAGTTAAGTTAAATAAATTATTTCAACTTAGCTTTTTTAATATTTTATTAAATTCATCTTTGTATTCTATATTAATAGATGCATATATTAAGTTTTTACCTATACGTGTAACTGAATTATAAGTATCAGATAGTTCTTGTGTATAATTATCATAATTATCTTTACTTACTATATTACCTTTTATTTTGTTATTATTAAAAGTTTTAATATTACCATTAAATGCTTCTTTAGCTTTTTTTTCTTCATTAAATAAATAATATTCAATACTATATTTTCCATTACTTGCTACATAAACTACCTTTATATTATCATCTTCCATTTTACTAGAAAGATTATCCACATTAAACTTATTATTAACTAATACATCTTTTATTTGTTCTTTACTTAATTCTTTTACTTTATAACAAGCAGTTATAAAAAATATAGTAATAATTAAAAATACAAAATATAAGACTTTTTTCATATCTATTATTCCTTAAAATATTTATTAATTAATTTATTTAATTCAGCTACATTTATTGGTTTTGATAAATATTCATCAAACCCTTCCTTTAAATACATTTCCTTCATTCCCGTTATTGCATTAGCTGTTAATGCAACAACAGGTGGTATTTTATAACCTTCTAATTTTCTTAGTATATGTAAAGTTTTTATTCCGTCTATATCTGGCATCATATGATCTAAGAAAATCATATCATAATATTTTCCTTCTTTTACTTTATAAATACACTCTTTACCACCTGTTGCTGTATCTATATTAAATTTATAAGCTTCTAAAAGTCTTTTAGCTACTTTAATATTTAATTTATTATCATCTACTATTAAAATATTATATTTTGAACAATCTATAAACTCATTTAAATCATTATCTGGTTTTATAGGTTCATTTATTTCTCCTATACTATTAAAATCTATTATTTCTTGTTCAAATTCTACATAAAATGTTGTTCCAACTTCATATTCACTTTCAAACCATATTTTACCATTCATTAAATCAATATATTTTTTAGTAATTACAAGTCCAAGACCAGTTCCTTCTATTTCATTTGATGTTGCATCCTCTAATCTACTAAATTTCTTAAATAATTTATCATAGTCTTCATCTTTTATACCATAACCTGTATCTGATATTTTAAAATGAAGCGTAGCTTTATTTTTTATAATATCAGATGTAACTTTAAGATTTATTTTTCCTACTTCAGTATATTTAACAGAATTAGTTAATATATTAAGTAGTATTTGAAATACTTTAGTAGAATCTCCATATAATTTAGATGGAATATTTTTATCTACATCAACAATAAATTTAATTGGTTTATCAGATAATCTAGCATCAATTATACTTTTTAATTCAAGTACTACATTACCTATAGAATATTCCTTTTTATCAAGAGTTTCTTTTCCTGATTCTATTTTAGATATATCTAAAATATTATTAATAATATCAAGCAAATTATTTCCTGCGGACCATATATGTTTAATATCATTCTTACATCTTTTTTCATCAAAATTAGGTTCATTTAATAAAGTTTCACTAAACCCTACAATAGCATTCATTGGTGTTCTTATTTCGTGAGACATATTAGATAAAAAATCACTTTTAGCTTTATTTGATCTTTCAATATCTTCTTTTACAGTTTCTAATTCATTTATTATTTTAAGATCTGGATTTTCAATATTAAAATATAAGAAATACATCTGTATTACTGCACCAGTTGCTTCTATAGCTATATTTGGAAAAGATATTTGAAATACAAATAATAAGAATAATTCAGCTATCATAAGCCATATAGTAGCTCTTTTCCTAATAGGCATTTTCTTTCTATTACCAAACATTAAAATAATTATACATATAACAACTATAGTACAAAACGTTAATACATAATAAGCAGCAGCTCCTGGAATATAAGATATATTATTAGGATCAGGCTTGCTAAATGGTATAAATAAATATCCTATTGTAACTAATATAAATATAATAAACATAAGCTTAGTTTTTGTATTATATTTAATTATTTCAAATAAATTATTAGCTGAAATATTTTCAATAAATACTGAACTATAATAATACAAGAAAAATAACCATGCTATACCTGTTGACCAGTGAGCTTTAAGCACAATAGAATTAATTAAATCATTATCTAAATAAGCAAGTAATGATGATGAAATAAATTCAGTTACAATAAGAACAATAGTTACTATAAGCATATATCTATATAATTTATTTCTAATAGATAAAAAACGCTGTTTCATATAATATACAATTAATAAAAGAATAATAAAGAAAAAACTACCAACTGTTAACGCAAGCCCCCAAATCATATCATTATTCATACATAATACCTTCTTTCATTAATCGTTTTTATCAAAATATTTATTAATAATTTTATTTAATTCTCTAAAACTAATTGGTTTAGATAAATAATCACTAAATCCTGCACTAATATAATAATCTTTTAAACCATTATAAGAATTTGCAGTTAATGCAATAACTGGTGGAAGTACATATCCTGATTTTTTCAATATTTTCATAGTTGATACACCATCTAATTCAGGCATCATATGATCTAAAAATATTAAATCATATTTATTTTCTTTAACTAAATTAATGCATTCTTGTCCATTTGAAGCTTCATCTATTTCAAAATTATATTTATCTAAAAATCTTTTAGCTAATTTTATATTAACATTATTATCATCTACTATTAATATCTTTTTACCAGTTAAATTAAGCATTTTTTCTTCATTTAAATTTTTCTTTTTATAATCTTCAAATATATTACCTATTTTTTCATTACTTATAGATTTTTGAGGAATATTAATATAGTACCTAGTTCCCTTTCCAGTTTCATTTTTAAAATCTATATTTCCATTTAACATAGAAATTAATCTTTTAGCTATAATAAGTCCTAAAGTAACACTATCTATATTATTTTCTTTACTATTATCTAACTTAACAAAATCATTAAAGTCCTTTTCAAAATCTTCATCTTTCATAGCATGTCCTGCATTTTTTATTAAAAACTCTAATATATACTTTTCATTATCTATCTTTTTTGCATTAATATCTAAAGTAATATTACCACAGTTTGTATATTTAATAGCATTTATTAATACACTATTTAATATTTTAACTATCTTTCTATCATCACCATAATATTTTCTTGGTATATTTTCATTTACCTTAATATCAAAACTTAAAACATCTTTATTAATCTTAGAAGATATTATACTATTTACTTCAAATATTAAAGCTTCTAGATCATAATCTTTTTCTAATAATTCTTCTTTATTAGACTCTATTTTAGATATATCTAAAATATTATTTATAAGATCCAATAAATTAATACTTGCATCTTTAATATTTTTAACATCCTTTTTTACTATATCTTGACTTAAATTTTTTTCTCTTAATAAAGATGTACTAAAACCTAATATAGTATTAAGAGGTGTTCTTATCTCATGAGACATATTAGATAAAAATTCAGTTTTAGCTTTATCTGATTGTTCTGCTTTTTCTTTAGACTTTTCAAGTTCTACTAATATTTTTCCATCTTGACTTTCTATTGTAAAATACATAGCTACAACAAAAAATGAAAGCAAAAATGTTAAATCATTTACATCCATCCAAAATTGCTGTGCAAGTGTTATTACACCAAACGTTATAAATACAAAATATAGTGGTAATCGTTGCCCTATAGGTATATTTCTTTTATTTCTTAAAAGAAGTACAATTGCTATTGCAACAAATATAAATGATGCAACATAAACTAAAAATACCGAAGGCCCTGCTATTACAAAAAGTTCATTATTAGGACCAGATGTATATGTAATAGGAAGAAAACAAGATATAGTAAATAATATTATATCAGCTATAACTATTATAACAGTAATAGGTATTTTAATTTTTCTTTTACTATTTTCTTTTGTTGTACCCAATGTTGACATATATAAAGCAAAAGTAGATACAAAAACAACTGTTCCTAATATATAAGTTCTACAAAGTATTTCATTTAATATAGGAATTTTTTCTCTATTATACATGGTAATTACACATGTGACTTCTAAAAATAAAAGAAAATAAGTAAAAATCATTATAAATCTAAATATTTTATTTTCAATATTATTAAATTTCTTTTTTAAAAAAGCAACAATAAATACTAACGTAAGAAATACGATACCACATATTGTAAGTCCTATACTAGGAAATAAAGTATATTTCAATTAAATCACTTCCCTTTTATTTAACATTTAAAAATTCATCAGATACTTTTATAAAAGCATCTACTATATCTGGATTAAAAAGACTACCTTTTTTATTTATTATTATATCTTTAGGATCAGACATTTTCTTTTTTAAACTATTATACATAATAGCTAATTTAGATACCTGAGCTTCTACTGGTATACCATCTTCTTTTAAAGAATTAGGATACCCTGTACCATCATAATTTTCATGATAATATTTAGCTATATTAATAGCATATTCTTTATATTTTATATCACTTATCATGCTAAGCACATATTCAATTAAATCTGCACTAAATAAAGGATACTTTTTAATAATATCAAGATCATCATTAGTTAAATTCTTATTTTTAGATAAAATCTTTCTTGGTATATAATAAAAACCTATATCATAATACTTAGATGAATCAGCTATCTTATTTATTTTCTCATCAGTTAATAAATATCTTTGATTAATATCCTTTAATGAATTTAATAAGATTTTAATATAACTATTTATACATTTTATATCTTCTTTATAATCAAATTCATAATTATTAATAAAAGGATCAATTAAATTACGTAAATCTTTATTTTGTTCTGTTATTAAATTAGATAGTGCATTACTAGATTTATACAAGTTAATAAAATTACTTATTCTATGTTTTACAACTTCAAAATCAAATGGTTTTTCAAGCATATCAGCTATATTATAACTATATACTCTTTTTTTAGTTTCTTTTTCATAATCACCACTTATTATAATAACAGGTATTTTAGATAAATAATTATTACGACTTAAATATTCAAGTACTGCGAATCCATCCATAACAGGCATAGTAAGATCAAGGAAAATCCCTAATACATTATCTGAACTATCATACCTTGATTTATTTTTATTAGATTCTAAATAATCAATAGCTTCTTTACCATTAGTTGCTGTTGCAATCTTATATTCATCATTAAATACTTTTTTTATCATATTCCTAGTTACTAAATCATCATCAACTATTAAAATAGTATCATAAGCCATGCTACTTACATCAATAGCATTTTTATTAAAACTTTTTTTAAGTTCTATATATTTATTTGATAAATTAGATAAAATTACATTAATATATTCTTCTATTTTCTTTATATCTTCTACTTTATTTATATTTATATTAAAAGCATTATATATTTTTAACATAGAATCAGATAAACTAGATATTAAGCTATTATACTTTTCATCATTATTTTTTTTAAAATTAGATAAGTTATCACTTTTTTCTTCATCTATAATTGAAACAATTAAAGACGAAGTAGATAAATTAACAAGCATAGATGTTACAACATACCATTTATTATTTAAATCTTTATATTTAAAATTAATTTTATCATTACCATTTTTTAATTCTTCTTTATATTTAGGTATAGAAAAAATTTCCATATATCCTTTTAAATATGAAGCATCAACTATATTACTAATAGACTCTAAATAAGTTGT
The DNA here is from genome assembly GCA_964402155.1 of uncultured Muribaculaceae bacterium. Lineage (GTDB taxonomy): Bacteria > Bacillota_I > Bacilli_A > RF39 > UBA660 > Aphodocola. The sequence continues at coordinate 7,150 of CAYOAY010000029.1, forward strand.
TAATTGTTCTTTTTTAAATGCATTTAATTTATCATTATCTAATTTATAAAATGTTATTTCATCTTTAAAAACATCAGTAATATATATTACTGAATTTTTAGATAATAAAAGCTTTTTAATAATCTCATCTAAAAATTTTGTATCCATATATCTATTTCCCCTTCTTATAAATTTTTATATTTAGTTATAACATCATAAACTCTATTTGCCTCACTTACTAGTTCATTATAATGTTCATTTATATAGCTAATATCTCCTTGTTTACTTTTCATTTCATGATCATATGCTATTTCACCTAGTCTATTAAATCCAAAACTTCTAGCATTACTTTTTAAAGCATGTACTAATATAGCATAATTAGGCATATCAGATAAATTCTTAAAATTATCTATCTTTGCTAATTCTTCTTTAAAACTATCATAAAAATCATTTAAAATATCATTATATGTTTCAATATCCATCATATTTTCTATTCCAGTTTCAACATCAACATCATTTTCCTTTAAAAAATTAATTTTTTCTTCATTTGTCATATTATCCCTACTTTCTTATCTTCTTTAATTATTTTACTATAAATTATTATAAAATACAATTCATTTTAAAAGGTAATATCTTTTTTAAAAATATTACCTTATTTATTTTAATAATTTATTTTCAATAATCCTTAAAATTACAAATAGTTTTTTAAATTTTCAACGCACTTTTCTTGCATAGTAACATATATACTTACAATATTATATACATCTTTTGATATTTCTTTTTTATTTAATATTTTTCTTCCTTCAATAATACCCATATTAGTTCCTTTAAGAAGTAACTCTGCTATTTTAGAATCACTTTTATCCATTATAGTTCTTATATCAATACCATATTTAGTCATTACTTTATCTATTAAATTTGTTTCATGAGCTTCATCTTTAGGATTATATTTTTTATATAATTTCTCTATTTTCTTATGTATTTTTTCATAATCCTTATACTGATTTTTAATAATCTTTTTAAAGCTTTTATCATCTACTTTATCTATTATATCTTTTATAGCATCCATGCCTATAAAACAGCCTTTATTTATTTCATCTAATGCATCTTTATTTTCTTTCATTTTATCCTCCTTTTATTATAATGATTTAAAAATATTTTAATATTCAAAAAAACTATAAGTTTTTTCTTATAGTTTTTTATTTACTTTTTTTTAAATACTTTTCATAAGCATCAAAATCACTGGTTTTTAAATTACTTGAGCTTAATTCTTCTAATAATTTTTTTTGCTTTCTATCTAGTTTTGTTGGCACAATAACATCTAATATAACATATAAATCACCTACACCACGTCTTGATGGGCTTTTAAGTCCTTTACCTTTAATTCTATGTCTTTGACCTGTTTGACTTCCAGATGGAATAGTAAGTATTACATTACCTTCTAATGTTGGAACTTCTTTTTTGCAACCTAGTGAAGCTTCAGCTATAGTAAGAGGTAAAGTTAAGAATAAATCCATACCATCTCTTTTAAATAATTCATGTTCTTTTACTCTTATTTCAATATAAACATCACCATTTTCACCACCATTAGACCCAGCTGGACCTTTTCCTGTAACTCTTAAGTGATCCCCTGTTGAAACACCTGCTGGAACCTTTACAATTATATCTTTTTTAACTTTTTTCTTTCCAGTACCACGACAAGTATTACATCTTGTTTTATAAGTATGACCTGTTCCTGCACATTTTGTACATACACTTTGCGTTGCAAAAACTCCAAATAAGCTTCTTTGTTCAGATCTTACATATCCACTTCCACCGCAACTACTACATGTCTCATCACCATGACCACCTTTTCCATCACAATCAGGACAATTATCGTCTATATTTAATGAAACAGTTGTACTAGTTCCAAAAGCAGCTTCTTCAAAATCCATTTCAAAAATCACACTTACATCTGGACCCTTAGTCTTAGCGTTTTTATATGAAGAACTTCTACCACCAAAAAATGAAGAATCACCACCAAAACCAAATCCTTGTCCAAATATATCTCTTAATATATCAGACATATCAACATCTTCAAAGCCAGAAAAACCTCCACCAAATCCGCTAGAACCATCAAATGCAGCATGTCCAAACTGATCATACTTACTTCTTTTATCCTTATCAGATAAAACAGAATAAGCTTCTTGAGCTTCTTTAAATTTTTCAGCTGCATTATCTTCTTTTGAAACATCAGGATGATATTTTTTAGCTAACTTTCTAAAAGCACTTTTTATCTCAGCATCACTAGCATCTTTAGATACACCAAGCACTTCATAGTAGTCTTTTTTATTCATATTTTCAACTCCTAACTATTATAAAGATTATCAAATTCATCTATTAGACTATTAAATTCATCAATAGCACTTTGAATATATTTACTATCAGATATATCAATACCTGATATTTTAAGTTCATCTTTTGGATACATACTACTACCTAATGTTAAAAATTTTAAATAATTATCTAGTGCACCTTCTTTATTATTTAAAATATTATTTACTATATAACATGATATAGATAAACTAGTAGCATATTTATATACATAAAAATTATAATAAAAATGTGGTATCCTTTCCCATTCATATCTTATTAAATCATCTACTATAACATTATTACCAAAATATTTTTTAACTAATTTATAATAAGTATCAGATAAAAACTCACTAGTAAGTATAACATTATTTTCTCTTTTTTCATATATATCTTTTTCAAACTCAGCAAACATAGTTTGTCTATATATAGTAGATTTAAATAAATCTAATAAATGATTTATAATACTTAACTTTTCTTCTTTATCTTTTGATACACTAATTAAATACTTTGATAATAACAACTCGTTTACAGTTGATGCAACTTCTGCTACAAATATAGAGTAATTAGAATATATATATGGATTATTAAGACAAGAATAGTATGTATGCATAGAATGACCAAGTTCATGAGCAAGTGTTGATACATCATTTAGCTTACCTTCATAATTAAGAAGTAAAAATGGATTAGTATCATAAAAACCTGATGAATAAGCACCTGACCTTTTACCCTTATTATGATAAACATCTATCCATCTTTCATCAAATGCTCTATTAATATTTTTTATGTAATCAGTTCCTAATACACTTAAAGACTTAATAACTAAATCTTTAGCTTCACAAAACGTATAATTACGACTTTTATTTTTAATTAAATCAGTATAAGTATCATATAAATGAAGTTCATCTAAATTAAGTACTTTTTTTCTTAAATCATAATATTTATAAATAACATTCATATTTTTATTTACTGTATCAATTAAATTATTATAAACACTTAAATCAATATTATCACCATATAAAGAAGATTTAATACAGCTATCATAATTTCTAATTTTAGATAAAACAATATTTTTTTCTACATTACCAGATAAAGTAGATGCAATTGTATTTTTAAAGTCTGAATATCTATTAAACAATATTTCAAAAGCATCCTTTCTAACTCTTCTATCATCTGATTTAATAAATACAGAATAATTACTTTCATTAAATTCACATTTTCTATTATTTTCATCTTTAATATTAGGAAAAGTTAAATCTGTATCAGTAAGTGAAGAAAATGTATCTTCTGGATTCATAAATAAATTAGAAAACTTAGATAGCATCATTTCTTTACTCTCATCTAAAGTATGTTGTTTATATCTATAAATATTTTCAATTAAAAATTTATATTTTAAAAGTTCTTTTTCTTCTTTATAAAATTTTTCAACTACACTATAATCAGTTTTTAAAATATTTGGTTGTACAAATGATTCTAATTCATCATATTTAGAATATAAATCCCTAACTTCATTAAGCATTTTTTTACTTTCATTTACAGTTGTATCAGAATCATAATTTAAATGAGCATAATAATATAATTTTGATAATAATCTATCTGTTTTTTCATCATACTTAAGAAAATCTAATAAATCTTTAGCTGAAGATAAAAATTTATCTTTATATTTTACTACTTCATTTATCTTTTCTTTAGCTTTTAAAAAGTCTTTTTCAAAAGCCTTTTTATCTTTATAAATAGATGTTAAATCCCATTTATATTTTTCATCTATTTGACTTCTTAACTTTTCTTTACTAGTCATAGACTCTCCTTTTATTATGATAAAGTTCTAGCTTACATGCTAGAACTTTATAAGTATTTATTTTTTTATTTTTTTTCTTCAAATTCAGCGTCTACTACTTCTGGTCCATCATTTTTATTTTCTTTATTTTCATTTTTTGCTGATTCTTCTTGAGCCTTTTTATTAGCTTCTTCGTATACTTTAGCTCCTAAAGCCATAGCTTTTTCAGATAACTTTTCAGTTGCTTTCTTTATACTATCAGCATCATCTTTTTCTAAAGTTTCTTTTAGTTCTTTAATTAACTTTTCAGTTGCTTCTTTTTCTTTTTTATCTACTTTATCACCTAGATCTTTAATAGCTTTTTCACTAGCAAATATCATTTGTTCAGCTTCATTTTTAGCATCTGCTAAAGCCTTTTTCTTTTCATCAGCTTCTTTATTAGCTTCAGCTTCTTTCATCATCTTATCAATTTCATCATCAGAAAGATTAGTTGAAGCTGTAATTGTAATAGCTTGCTCTTTACCTGTTCCTAAATCTTTAGCTTTAACATTTACGATACCATTTGCATCAATATCAAATGTAACTTCAATTTGAGGTACTCCTCTTGGTGCAGGTGGTATATTAGTCAATTGGAATCTACCTAATGTTTTATTATCAGAAGCCATTGGTCTTTCACCTTGAAGAACATGTATATCAACAGCTGGTTGATTATCTGCTGCAGTTGAAAATACTTGTGATTTAGAAGTTGGTATTGTTGTATTTCTTTCAATTAATCTAGTCATAACATTACCCATTGTTTCAATACCAAGTGAAAGAGGTGTAACATCTAAAAGTACTATATCATTAACATCACCAGTTAATACTCCACCTTGAATAGCTGCACCCATTGCAACAACTTCATCTGGATTAACACCTTTAGATGGTTCTTTACCAAGTTCATTTTTAATTACTTCTTGAACCTTTGGCATACGAGTTGAACCACCAACTAATAATACTTTATCAATATCGCTAGCTTTTAACTTAGCATCTTTTAAAGCACGTCTTACAGGTTCTAAAGTAGATTCTGTTAAATCACTAGTTAATTCTTCAAACTTAGCTCTTGTTAAATTAGTTTCAAAGTTAATAACCCCATCATCACCTTGTGCTAAGAATGGTAATGAAATTACTGCTGTTGTCATACCAGATAAATCCTTTTTAGCTTTTTCTGCTGCATCTTGTAATCTTTGCATAGCCATTTTATCTTTAGAAATATCTATATTATGTTCTTTATTAATTTCTTCAACTAAGTAGCTAACGATTCTTTCGTCATAATCATCTCCACCTAATTTATTATTACCTGCTGTTGACTTAACTTCAAATACACCATCACCTAATTCAAGTATTGATACGTCAAATGTACCTCCACCTAAGTCATATACTAATACTGTTTGTGTATTTTCTTGTTTATCAAGTCCGTAAGCAAGAGCTGCTGCAGTTGGTTCATTAATAATTCTTTCAACTTCAAGTCCTGCAATTTTACCAGCATTTTTAGTAGCCTGTCTTTGAGCATCATTAAAATATGCTGGAACAGTAATAACTGCTTTATCTACTTTTTCTCCTAAATAACTTTCTGCAGTTTTCTTTAAATCTCCTAATATCATTGCAGATACTTCTTCTGGAGTATATTCTTTACCATTTGCTTTTACCTTTTCTGAAGTACCCATTAATCTTTTAATAGATCTTATTGTATCTGGATTAACTACCATTTGTCTTTTAGCAGCTCCTCCTACAATAATATCTCCCTTTTTAAAAGCAACAACTGATGGAGTTGTTCTTTCTCCTTCTGGATTAGCTATTACCTTAGCTTCTCCACCTTCAAATACAGATACACATGAATTTGTTGTACCTAAATCAATTCCTATTGTTTTTCCCATAATCTATCTTTCCTTTCTTATTTATTAACTTTAACCATTGCCGGTCTTAACAATTTATCTTTAAGCATATATCCTTTTTGATATACCTCAATTATAATATCTTTTTCTTTATCTTCTACGCTTTCAGTCATAACAGCCTGATGAAAATTCTCATCAAATGTTTTTCCTAATGCTTCTATTTCTTTAACCCCAAATTTTTCTAAAGATTTAATAAGTGATGCATAAACCATTTTCATTCCACTTAAAAATTTAGATACTTCATCTTCTAAGTTATCATCATCCATATTTATAGCTCTCTCAAAATTATCTAATATTGGAAGTATTTCTAAAATTAATTCTTCATTAGCATACTTAAGCATCTTACTTACTTCTTCATCTTTTCTTTTACGATAGTTAACAAGCTCTGCTTGTGCCCTTAAAGCTTTTTCTTCTGCAACAGATGCTTTTTCATTAATAGCTAAAATCTCTTCTTTAGTAAGTGTTACTTTATCATCATTTTTCTTATTAGATTTGCATTTCTTATTATCTGTACATTTCTTTTTTTCTTCAGTTTTTTCCATAATACCTACCCTTCTATATTTTGCTTTATATAATCAAGAAGTGAAACAACTCTTTCATAATCCATTCTTTTAGGACCTACTATTGCAATTGTTCCTTCTTCACCTTTAATATTATATTTAGTCTTTATAATAGATACATCATCATCAAAATTATTCTCATGTCCTATATATACATTAATATTATTATCAGATGCTTCTATTTTCTTAATCATATTATCATCATCAAACTTATTTAATACTTCTTTTATCTTATCTACATTATCAAATTCTCTATAATCTAATAACTTAGTTCTACCAGACATATGCATATGATTTTTAAAAGAAAATTCATTAAATGCATTATAAAAAGCTTGATATAATGTTTCATGACTTCTAACATAATTAGCTATTATAGGTTTAATTTCAAACTCTAATTTTTCACTTACTAAATCTAAAGGTGTACCAACTAAAAGCTTATTAATTAATTCAACTACTTTTTTAACTTCTTCTGGTGATACATCATTTCCTATATTTAATTTTTTATGTTCTATATGTCCTTTATCCGTTACTACAATTGCAATAACTAAATTTTCACTTAAAGGAATAACTTCTACCTGCTTTAACGCATTATAAGAACTATTAGACCCGAGTACTAATGATGTACAATTAGTAATTTCAGATACAATTTCTAAACTTCTTGCAATTACATCAGAAAGGGCAAGCTGTTTATTATCAAAAACCCTTTGAAGTTTTAGCATATCTTCGCCAGTCATCTTTTTAGGTTCCATTAAATTATCTACATAATATCTATAACCATTTTCACTTGGAATTCTTCCAGATGAAATATGAGTCTTTTCTAAATATCCTAGCTCTTCTAACTCTGCCATTTCATTTCTTATAGTTGCAGATGAAACATTAAGTTTATTACATAATCCAGAAGAGCCCACAGGATTTGCAGTTTTAATATATTCTTCAACTATCATCTTTAGAAGTTTATTTTTTCTTTCGGATAACATATATTCACCTTCTTTTTTGTAGTCTACTAGTAGTATACTATGCAATTTTAGCAAAGTCAATACATGACTGCTAAAAATAAATTAAAATTTATTAAAAAAAAAGAAGCATATATAACTTCTCTAATTAATTTATACTTATAATTTTTCTATTTTCTCTTTAGAAAGACCTGTAATATCCATAATATCTTCTATAGAAATATTTTTTAATTTCATTTTTTTAGCGGTTTTTAATACACCTTCATCCATTCCTTTATAAAATCCA
>CAYOAY010000030.1:0-14542 GCA_964402155.1 uncultured Muribaculaceae bacterium
CCTATTTTCACCAAAAAATAGACATTTTTACATTTTGTAACTGAAAAACTCGGGTTATATCACACTTTATTTTATCTGTGCAATATTTTTAAGAAAACCTTTACTTTTTAAGTAAAGACCTGTATATCTATCATAATAATCATCTAAAAACATATTAATTTCTTTTTTAATATTACTAGATAAATTTATCTTAGATATTTTAGATATATCAACATATCTTAATAATCTTATTATTTTAATTGTATTTTTACTAACAATATATTCATTTTGCATATGTTTGCTACAAACAAATCCACCTTTTGAAGAAGATAAAGTAACTATATCTTTACTATTACATACAACGCATCCATCTAAATATGGACTTACACCTAAAAATTCTAAATATTTAAGTTCAAGTATATTACAAATAACTAATGCATCATAGCTATCATTTATTTTTAAAATACTATTTATAAAAATATCATATATATTTTTATTTAAAGAATGCTTAATAACTTGTTTAGTTAAATCAGATATAAAATTTAAATAAGATATCTTTTCAATATCCTTTTTTATATTATTTAAAGGATTTATTATATCTGCACTTATTAATGTAGAGATCTTATCTTTTTTATAACTTATTTCAAAAGATGCATAAGTAAATATTTCACTTACTACCCTTAAATTACTTTTAATTCTTTTACACCCTTTTGAAATAACTGATATTATTCCTAACTCTTTAGTTACAATATCAAGTATTTTACTTGCATTAGAATAAGGCCTTTCACTTACAACAATACCTTCTATTCTTTTAAATTCCAAGAAATATCACATCTTTTCTTTTTTCATCTTACTATATTCAATATAATACTCAATCTTCCCTGTTTTTTTAAATAAATTCCATACGTCATCTATATTCATTTTAATCACCTATTTATATAATGATTAAAATGATTATTTTTTATACAAACTATTCATCTTTTATTTCATAAAATCCTAATTCCCTTAAATATTTTTCTTTATCTCTCCAATTTTTAATTGTTTTAACAACAATTTCCAAATATACCTTTTTATTTATCATATTTTCTATATCTATTCGTGCTTTAGAACCAATTTCTTTTAACATAGCACCTTTTTTCCCAATAATAATACTTTTAAGTGAATCTCTTTCTACAATTAAACTTACGCAAATAAGAGCTTTATCTTTACTTTCTTTATATTCTTCAACTACGCAAGTTACAGCATGAGGTACTTCTTCATTTGTTAATCTTAAAACTTTTTCTCTAATAAGCTCTGCTATTCTAAATTCTAAAGAAGTATTGGTTATATCATTATCCGGAAAATACTTAATGTTATCAGGTAAATAATTTTTAAGTGTTTTAATAAGTTCATTTATATTTTTTTCTTTTAATGCTGATATAGGAATAATTTCTTTAAAATCATATAAATCTTTATATTTTAATATTAAACTAAATAATTCTTCCTTTTTTATTTTATCAACTTTATTTAATATTAAAAACGTAGGCTTGTTAGCCTTTTTTATTTTATCTAAAACAAAATTATCACCTTTTCCAAAAGGCATTGTAACATCTATTAAAAATAATATAATATCAACATCTTCTATAGAATAATAAGCTTCTTCATTCAATAACTGACCTAATTTATTTTTTGGTTTATGAATACCTGGTGTATCTACAAATACTATTTGAGTATTGCTATCATTATATATTCCTTGTAATATATTTCTTGTTGTTTGAGCTTTATTTGATGTAATTGCAACTTTATATCCAACTATTGAATTAAGTAGTGTTGATTTACCTACATTGGGTCTTCCTACTAAACTTACAAATCCTGATTTCATGTTTCACCTCTATTTATATTATTAAACAAAAAAGAATTAAAGATAATCTTTAATTGATAAAAAATGCATTATTTTTGGAACAAATATATAGATACCTACTATCATAGCACAAAAAGCTGTTGTTAAAACCGCAGATGCTGAAACATCTTTAGCTATTTTAGCTAGTGGATGATACTTATTTGTTTTTAAATCTACTACAAGTTCTATAGAAGAATTAATAAGTTCTGATGTAATTACAAAAGCAATCATAAAATATATTAAAAGCCACTCATCAAAACTTAAATTAACAATAATTCCAAATATAGTAACCAATATAGTAGCTATTATATGTATAAGTAAATTTTGTTCTCTATCAAAAAATTTTTTTATTTTCTTCATAATGCCTACCTAAAAAGTGATATTACTTTAGGTACAAAAACAACAAGCCACATACCAAGAGCTATCATATCTGCAACAAAGCAAGCAGCTGATGCTGTATCTTTAGCTATTTTAGCAAGTGGATGATACTCTTCAGTAACTAAATCAACAACAGCTTCAATTGATGTATTGAATAACTCAGCAACAAGTATTAAAGCTCCCATAACAAGAGTTATAACCCACTGAATCGGAGTAATATCAAAACCAATTCCACAAGCTATAATAAATGCCATAACTAGTACATGAAGTACTAAACTTTGTTCATGTAAATAAGCATATTTTAATCCATCAAATGAAAATTTAAAACTTCTAAGTACTCTTTTAAAACTTAATTTCTTAAGTTCATTTGATTCAACATACTTTCCTCTTGATACTACATCTTTAGTTTTCTTTATTAATGCCATAACTATTTAACAACTCCTTTTGTAAATCAAACATTTTTCTTTCATCTAAACTATTCATATGATCATAACCTAATAAATGTAAAAGGCCATGTACAGCTAAAAAGCATATTTCCCTTTTTATACTATGATTATATTCTTTTGCTTGACTAATTACTTTATCATAAGATATATATATATCTCCTAACACTCTTATATCTTTTAATTCTATTTGTTTATTATCTTCTAAAGCAAAAGTAATAACATCAGTTTCCCTATCAATATTTCTATATTCTTTATTAATCTTATGAATACTTTCATTATCAACTATTATAACATTAAACATAACATTTTTCAAATTAAGTTTATTTACGCAGCAATTAATAAAATCATAGACTAAATCAAGTTCATTAATATCTTTTTTATACTCATTAAACACTTCAATATAATTCACGAAAAAAACCTCCAAAAATCAAATCTAAAAGCCAAATATATTATAATAAAAATAATTACTAAACACAATATATCAAGAAATATTTGACTTTTAATAAACTTAGGTAATTTATTAATCAGTTTATATCCATACTTATAAATAAAATACCCTAATATACCACCTAACATATTTAAAATTATATCATCAACATCTAATGTTCTACCAATTTTGGCTTGAATAAACTCAATACAACTAGATATTAAAATAGATAAAATTAAACAAGGAAACATATTTTTAAGTTTTATATAATAGCTTAAAAATATGCCAAGAGGTACAAATAGTATAATATTTCCTAAAACATTTCTAATAAATAATTTAGACGTTATCTTATACCTAAATATTTCTTTAAAAGGAATAAAATTATTAGTACCATAATTAGTATCTTGATAAGTTACTATATAATATAATGATAATATATATAATATAAAAATTAGCATTAAAAATTCTTTATATAATACTATTTTTTCTTTATTATATAGTAAATAAGTTATTCTAATAGATACTATTATAATGGTAAAAATAAATAGTGTTGGCCAAACACCATTTATTAATTTAACAAACAAATTCATAAGCTTCTCCTAATTTGAAATTTCACCTATATTTATTTCATCACATAATTTATAATCAGTAATATCTTCATAAACTTTAAAAAATACACTTACTAATATTTTACTACCATCAGAAGAAAAATTCAAAGTTTTTTTACTAATAATATATTCATCATCTTTTAGCTTAGACTCTATTTTTTTTGCAGCTAAATCCATAGCTTTATTAATAGCTTCTTTAGTATCTAAGCTTTCTTTTTTAACTAACGTCTTTCTTTGCTTTTCTAATCTTATAGAAAAAGGAAATATTTTGTTTTTTACTAAGATATTTTTCTTTTCAAGATAAGAACTTACATAATTTTTTTTAAGAGATATTTCTTCATTAAAAAAACTTAATATAATATTATTTTTAATTTTATTTAAATAAGTTACTTCCTCATAATATAATGGATAGTTTACATCTACTTTATACCATACTTCTGCATAAACTAAACCTTTTGATATAACTTGTCCTTTTACCACATCATCTTTTATAATATCACCTGATACAATAATATCCCCCTTAGATACATAATCATTTACCTTTTTTAAAATCATACCAGAAGATGCTTCTATTTTCGTTATAATACCACTTTTTTTAGCTACTATATGTCTGTTTTCAAAGGTTTCTTCTTTCTTATTTATTTTTCTTTCAGTAACTTTTACTATTATTTTACTACCCTTTCTTTCTATTTCAAGCCATTCTAATTTATCTTTATTATTTTCTAATATTTTATTTATTATTTTTACCCTCTTATTATAAGATGGTATTATTTTAAATTTATCTATTTTATAAAATTTTAATTCATCATATACTAAATTTCTAATATTTTTATCATTATGTATTACTTTAATTGAAAAAGCTGTATTACTAATTAGATATAAGAATAATAAAGATATAATAATTGATACTATAAAACTTATATTATTTTTAATATAAGTTATTAAAAACAAAGGTCCATATATACTTATTACTTTTATATCATAAATTGTTTTTTTATTAACTAAATCTAAATAATCATTATATGATATATTTAGTTCTACTTGTTTATAATTAATTTCTTTATACTTAGAATAATTGATCTTTTTATTTATAATATATCTTCTAATAAATAATCTACTATTTTTCCCTGTAATTCTAATTCTTACAATACTATTCATAATTTACACCAATATAACTTTCTTAATGGTACCTTTTATTATTAAAAAATCTTCAAACATAGTTTCTATAGCTAAATTATTACCAATAACTTCTACTATTTTATCACTATATTTAATTATTATCTTATCATTAGTAATACTTTGTATACTATCATAATAATATAACATTATTTTATTATCTTTAATTTTTATTTCAAAGTCATTTAATTCTATATAATTATCAATTATTCTTTTAAGATTCATTATATCACCTGGTTAATTTTATGCGAAAAAAAACTTACTATGTAAATATAGTAAGTTTAATTTTCTGCAATTAGGAAAAACCTAAGCAACATTTTTCTCACGTTTTAATGCTTTTCTACTATTTTTTATAGCTTCTTTCTTAGCGTTTCTTCTTTGAATTCCAGGCTTATCATAAGCTTGTTTCTTTTTAACCTCTGAAGGGAGACCACTTTTTGCAACTTTTTGCTTAAATCTCTTTAACGCTGCATCAACGTTTCCATTTTTAACTGGGACAGTTATCATTCATCATCCCCCCTCTCCTTTTTTTCTACTAAAGATTATAGCACTTAAACATTTTTATTACAACATTTTTTTTAATATTTATAACAAAAAGTGACATTTTTTGCATATTTATATATTTTACATAGAACAATATTTACCACTAAAAAGTCTTCTTATCCCACTTCCAAAATAGCGACCAACATCCATAAATTGTTTAACTCCATTTACAAATGCATTAATTATAGTTCCACTTAAATTAAAACCAGCTTTCAAACTTTTTAATTCTTTATTAGTTAATCTCATATTTTTTCCTCCTTATCTGCATTTAAATGGTCTTGTAATACCATCTAAAATTCCTGCTAAAAATGTTATTCCTACAATTATACCTGCTGCTACCCAGCCTGCAGACCCAGCCTTTAAACTTTCTAATTCATTATTCTTTAACTCTACCATTTTTTTCCTCCTTATACTTTACTTTTACATTCTTATTTTCAAAAGAAATTATTTTATTAAATAAAAATGAATTATTTTTTCTATGACTAATTAAAATAATCGTTTTATCTTTATAATATTTTTTTATATATTTTAATATTTTTAATTCTTCTTCCACATCAATTTGATTAGTGGTTTCATCAAATATAATAATACTAGATGCATTTAATAATGTTTGAGCTATAATTACTTTTTGCATCATCCCACCCGATATATTTGAACTTGTATTATCTACTATTAAATCTTTATTTAATTTTTCCTCTTTTAAAAAGTTTTCAATTAATTTATCTTCTTTTTTCCTATAAAAATATATATTTTCTCTAATACTCATATTAAATAATTTAGCTTTTTGATCTACATATGTAATACTTTTTAATATTGTATCTAAAGAAAATTCATTAATATCTTTACCATTTATATAAATTCCTTTATTAGTAGTATCTAACTGCCTAGTTAAAAGCTTAAATAACGTTGTTTTACCACTTCCAGCTTTTCCGCAAACAAATACCCAATCACCTTTATTTATATTAAAATTAACATTATTTAAAATAGTTAGATCTCTTATTTTATAGCTAAAGTCTTTAAACATAATATTTTTAATTTTAATTTTTGACGATGAATTATTATTATTAATATAATCTAAAGCATCTAATCTTTTTTTAGCACTTTTATAATTAGCATATAACATTTGTACTTTACAAAACTCTAAAGTAGATGTTGATATAGTATCAATAAGTGAAATTATAAATACTGCTTTATAAGCATTTATCTTTCTATAAATTAAAACTAAAAATATAATGAATTTTAGTATAAGTAAAATAATATTATTTATAAAACTCTTATTTTGATAAGCATTATTTAAATTTTTATTTTTACTTGAAAAATCCGTATAAAATAATTCAAGTTTGTTTTTAAAAAAACTTTCTTTTCTTAGATTTTTAATAGTTGAAATGCCGTTTAAAAAATTATTTATGTTACCATTTAAAATTTCATTTTTTATTTGCAGATCATAAATATTTGTATAATTTCTTTTTAGAAAATTCTTATCAATTAAAAATACAAGTATTATTCCTATTAAACTAATAATAAATAAAAACTTATCAATTAAAATAAGAATACTTAATATACTAATTAATAAAATTATATTAATTGATAACTCTTCTACTAAAATATATATCATCTCTTTAATATAAGATAAATCATTTACCTTTGCGATTAATTGGCCTGAATCATTTTGATTATAGAAGTTATAAGGAAGGCTAATTAATTTTTTCAGCGTATTTATAGTTATTTTATAATCAATATCTACCTCAAATTTAAGAGCTACTTTCTGTCTTATAAATGCAATTATTTCTTTTAATAAAGATATTATTAAAAAGAAAATTAAAGTTATATATATTTGTTTAATATTATTATAACTATTAAAACCCTCTAAGATATTTGAGAATATGAATGAAGAAAAAATACTAAAAAGTGAAAAAAACAAAGTCAATAAAATGGTTTTAATAGCTAAAAATATTTGCTTTTTAAATTCACCTTTATTTATGTTATTTTCAAATAATATAGCTATTTTTGTATAATACCTATTAAATTCATCTATATTAATAAATCTAATATTAGAAGCTGGATCTGCTACTAAAACTTTATCTTTAAATACTTTAAGTAAAACCATAAAATGAGATAAATTATTTTCATTAATAACATGAATTATTGCAGGTACTTTTATATTATTTAATTCACAATTTTTATATCCTTTTGCTATAATACCATACTCATTTGATATTTTAACAATATCATATGCACATGCTCCCTCCTTATCAATCTTAATTTTTTCTTTTATTTCTTTTAAAGAAACGTTTTTATCAAATAAGTTTAGTATCATAGCTAAAGATGCTGCTCCACAATCATTAATATTTTCTTGACTTATAAAAAACTTCTTTTTCATTAAATTGCCCTCCCAATTATATTCTTATAAAAAGCTTTTTAAATCCCTCGTTTTTAAATCAATTTTTGATAAAAAAAATAGAATGCTTAAAAAAACATTCTATTTAGTAATTGTTATTGTATTTCCGCTAGTATTTGTAACAGTACCTGTTTCAAAGGGAGCACTTTCATCGCCAGTTAGTATATAATTCCAGTCAAATTCTCTTTTAGTTTTATTTACTATTGTAGTTAATGAATCACTAAAATCATTTCTTCCTATTGATGTTACACTTGATGGTATTTCAATTGATGAAAGACCTGATACATTATTTATGGCACTAGTATTAATAACTTCTAAACCTTCATTTAAATATATATTTTCTATAGTGCAATTGTTAAATACACTATTTAATGTTTTAATACCTTTTGGAAGCGTTATACTATTGATTTTTGTTTCTTTAAAGAAATCATTTCTTAAAGAAGTTATTTCATCAGATAATGATATACTATTTAATTTAGGAACAGAATCAAAAATTCTTACTGTATCTTCTGCTTCACTTTCACTAAGTCCAGGCCCAGAAGAAGAAGAAAGCCATGTTTTCATTTGTTCTTTTGTCATACCAATATCATTAAATGTCTTACCTGTTATAAATTGTGCTAATAACATACTAAGTACCATTTTTTCATTATTACTTTCTATGTTTAATTCATTTACTACCTTTTCACTTATTTCAGCTCCCAAATAACAATAAGAAGAATCAAAAGCTGATGCGCAGTTTCCTTCTTCTCCAGCTAAACCTTCACTCATATCACCAGAACCTGTTATTGTTATATCACCATTATTATAAGTATAAAAAACACTTTCACCAAGCTGCCCTGTTACAATAGGAAATGATGATTCATTACTTGTAGTAGTTTTTATATCACTTGTTAATACTTGTCTTGTATTTAATAATATACTTATATTTTTAGTTGATAATGTACTTATACTTTCTTTATCTAACCATTCTATTTTTACTACTATATTTACTTTAGTTGTGTCATCATTTACATTATATGGTTTTATTATTTGATTTTTTAAAACTCCACTTATTGATACTTTTATGTCATCTGTTTCTAAATTTTCTACTGTTATACTTTCAAGTAAACCATCAATAGATCCATTATTTACTATTATAACTGGAAGACTTACATATGCTGTTGGATATTCTAACGTAATATCACCTATTTCTAATTTTTTTCCTTCTTCTACAATAGTTGTTGTAGGTACATTTGCACCAACTGCTGTTATTTCACCAACACTTGAAAACACTATATCCAAGCTTCCTTCTGCTTTAGCTGTACCTGTTATATTTAAACTTTGACTAAACATGGCATATCCTACTGTTAATGTTAAAATAAGAGCTAATACTCCAACTATTATTTTGTTTTGCTTATTTAATTTCATATTTTTTAACACCTTTCTTTTTATATAGTATTTTTTACTACCATACATGTTAATAATATCAAAAACGCCCCCCCCTATGTCAATATTTTTAACTTAAGTTTACATATGAGTTAGCATTTTTATACATACTATTATAAGTATCTGTAATTAATCTTTTTTTTATTAAAATTTTTAATATATTAAATAAAAAAAATATGTAAAATTAATAGCTCTAATAATAACTATTTTTTGCATATTTAATATTATATAAATTTAATTTTATTTGACTAATATTTATATATTACTTTAAACACTTAAGTTCATTATTATTTTTAAGTTTATAGCATACTTTAACACTTTCATTACTATATTTAACTTTAATACTTTTATCTTCCTTATAAACTTCTTTAAAATTAACTGAATCATAACTATATTTCATATAAGATACATTAGGTCCACAATCAATTATATTATTATTTATCTTACATGTATTTATATGATCATTATATATAGTACCAGAAAAATTAAACTTATTATCTATTGTAATTATTTGATATCCATTAAATGCAATTAATAAAGTAACTACAAACATAAATATACAAACAAGTATAGATTCTTTAATTAATTTTTTATCTGCTTTTTTAGGTCTTCCAACAGGATTTTTTTCTTCTTTTCTCATATATTACTCCTTATTTTCACTTTTTTGAATTACTCCACTATCAGTAACAGTTTTTTTATTATTTGTACCATCTATTATATATTCAACGTTAAAATATAAAACCCTTGTAACATTACTTTCTTCAAATATAATAGTATCTGCTAAATTACTAGAGTTAAGTCCTACATAACTACCATTTCCTATCTTATAAGCTATTTTAGATACAGTAGCATTATTACATGTAATATCATATTTTGCACTATTAATATCTACTTGAATTATATCAAGCATACATGCTCCATCTATTTTTTTAGTAGTAGTTTTCTTAAAAGATATTTTCTTTGTTTTATACTTAGTAATTTTACTATTATTAGGATAATAAATAACTTTAAATATTATTTCACTATTTTTTAAATCATTTTCTGAAATATTAACTGTATCATTTAATTTTTTAGTTAATAACTTGTTATAATCCTTACTATTTATACTATATTGTATCTCTTTTACCTTAGCATTATCACATTTTATAGAATAATTTATTTTATTATTTAATTTTTCCAAATTACTAAATTTGCAAACTCCAGTACCATCTTTTAATACTGTTATATTAAATTCAGTTGTTTTAGAAGAACCATCTTTTGTTCTAGCTACAATCTTAGTTTTACCAGGAGAAATAGCTGTTACTTTACCATTATTATCAACTATTGCTACAGTTTCGTCTAAACTTTTATATTCTATTAATTTATTAGTTGCATTAGAAGGTAAAACAGTTAAATATACTTTTCTTTTAGTATTCTCTTTTAAAGTTATATCTTTGATTAGAGGTTTTATATCTGATATTAATATATTTTCTTTTACTTTTTCTTTCTTATTTATAGTTGCCAATAAATAATTATTTTTATATCCAAAAAGCGTTCCATAACCAAATACTATTAACAATAAAACCGCTAAAAATGATAAACCTGCAATAACTAATGATTTTCTTTTTGTTTCCTTACTAGCAAGTCTTGGTCTTCCAACAGGATTTTTATCTTCAAAATCTAAATACTCTACATCCCTTTTCATAATCAACACACCTTTATATTTTTATTATTCTATATAAAAATCTTATCATTTAAAATATTCCCAGATCAACTATAATATATACAGAATGTAAAGTATTTTGACAACTAAATTAAATTTGGTCTTTCATATACACTTATTTTATCTTTTACATAAACATTAACTTTTGCTTTTTTTACTACTTTACAAAAACAAAGACCACTTATTACAATATCTTTATTTTCATTTAAAACAAATGAATGTTTTTTTAAATTTCTTAAATTATTATTTGTATTAATTTTAATTCTTTTTACATTAATATCATTTGATATATATAAAGTAAAACTATTTTTTTCATCTCCTAAATAATCTATCCTAGCATAATTATCAATAATTAAAGATTCATTAGGTTTTATTTGATATGTTCTAGGTTTAATTGTAGCTTTTGGCATTATCTTTTTTATATCATTTTTATTAGATAATGTTATATAATTTTCATTATATACTATTCCAGGAGTATCAATTAAAACTAGATCATCATTTAATTTTATTTTAATAATATCTAATGTAGTAGCAGGCATTATACTAGTAGTTATAAAAGATTCTTTATTACAATAAGCTTTTATAATAGCATTAATTAATGTACTTTTACCAGCATTAGTATTACCAACTAAATAAACTTCCTTATCATTTTTATATTTATTAATTAAATTCATTAACAAATCTAAATTATAATTTTTATTACTATTTATAAAAACTTTATCTAAAATATTTAATTTATAATTATTGTCAATGTAAGAACTAAGTTTATACTCTTTGACAGATTTAGGTAATAAATCCTTTTTAGTTATCACAAGTATTACATTTCCATTAAAATTATTAATTTCATTTATTGATTTATCAATAGTTAAAATATCACATAAAAAAAGTATTAATTTATTTTCTTTTTTAATCTTATCAAAAATAATACTATAATCATTTATACTTTTATCTACTTTAACATAATCACCATAATTCTTTATTTTAAAACATCTTTTACATACCTTTGCAATATCTAACATTGAAGAGTCTATATACCCTTCTTTTTTTTCATCATTACTTTGAAATAAAGCTCCGCAACCAATACATCTATTAATCATAATATCTTCCTTTTACTAAAATATTTTTTTCTTCAAACTTCTTAAATATTATTTTTTCTATTTTCCTATTAATAAATGTTTCTGTCTCATCTATATTACTAATTGGTTCAACTAATATAGTAGTTATTTTCATTTTATTACCACCATTAATATCCGTTAGCAATTGATCTCCAATAGCAGCTATTTCATTATTCTTATATCCATATTTTTTTAAAATACTACGATATTTAAATGATAATGGTTTTAATGATAAGCATGATACATCCACATTATAATAATCTTTAAAAGGCTTAATTCTTTTTGGAAAATTATTAGAAAATAATATTACTTTAAAATCTTTTTCTAACTTTTCAAATAATTTCTTTGTCTTTTTACAATAAACTTCTTCCTTAGCAGGTGATACAGTATTATCAAGATCAAATAATAAACATTTAATATTTTTCTTTTTTAAAATATCATAATTAATAGTAAATATATTTTTTTGATACATATCTGGAATAAATCTTTTTAACATAAATTACTTCTCCTTTTTTATATTCTTTAAAATATTAGTTTTTTCACTTAAATCAATTCTTTTTTTTCTAATATCACTTTTTATATATTCCCCATAATTCATAAGATAACTATACTTTTTATCATATTTAGAATCACTTATATATATACTATTTAAATATAATATATGTTTGATATATTTAATTGCAATATAAAATAATACTATCATTATTATTAATAATGGCATAAATTGAAGCAAAAATGTATCAAAAGGATTATTATAATTAATATTTAAACTACCCAAAAAGCTCATCAAACAATTAAAAGCTGCATGAACTAATGAAGAAATTATAAATGCAAGTAAAAAGTTTATATATTTTTTACCTTTATATTTTGAAAAATTCCCCAAAGATAAATAATATCCAATTATAATTCCACATATTACATGAAGTGGAATAGTAGTTAAATCTCTCATTAAAGCTAAACTAATACTAGATGCAACTGTACTTTCTGAAAAAGCATATAAAATATTTTCAACACCAGCAAATGAAAGGGCAATTAAAGCCATATAAACTAACCCATCATATATATCATCATAATGTTTATTATCAAATATAAATAAGAAAAAAATAGATATTTTAGAAAATTCTTCAATTAAAGCCCATACATAAGTTAATACTATATTATTTGAAAAATAAGGAGCAACTATTTGTTCTAAGTATCCTGCAAGTGATGTTGTTAATATACCAGAAAGCAAACATAAAATAATATTTCTTTTTGGCTCACTATTATTCCTATCAGTATATAATACAAAAAAAACTAATAATAAAGATGGAATTATAGAAAAAAACAACACAATTAATCTTTCATATATATAGTAATAATTGTTAAAAAAATCAAAATCAAACTTTAAACTTATCATGTATCCTCCTATAAAAATAGTTATTTTATATATACCTAATTATAACACGTATAATTTAAGATGTAAATTAATTGATTTTTTAAATTTCATTAATAAAAAGCATATCAAATTTGACATGCTTTTATAATTCTGGATAAAAATACTGTAATTTGAATTTCTTATACTCACCCTTTGAAAGCGAAAACCCAAATTTAAATTTCTCTTCTAAAGTTAAATTTTTATCGTCTATATATTTACCTACAGGTTCATAAATTAACATACTATCATGAAAAAGCAAAAAAGTATTAATTGGAGAAAATAATTTATTATCACCTATCATATTTTTGTTTAAATCATCAAATACTTTAAGATTATTATTATAAATTATTTCATTAGCATACTCATCATATATTATTTTTAAAATATTATTTAATAACTCATTAGCATCATAAATAGCACATCTTTCTGTAGGAATAGATAAATATATTTTGTTATACACTATTTTATATGAAACTTCCTTTATAATATTATAAGCATCAATACTTTTATATTTCCTTTTTATTTCTTCTTTAGATTCTGACACTGTGTAATCAAACCCCGCTTTAAAAAGCATAGCTTTTATATCATCATTATTATCTATATACTTATGTTGATATGCATGAAATATTTCATGAAAAATAGCATCTAATATAAGTATATTTTTATTAAATATACTGTCTTCTTCTTTTTTAAAATAGTCTAAATCTATATATATCTTTTTTTCTTTTAAACTATAGCCTGCAATACTATTTTCATGATGTTCATTTGATATTTTTTTTAAATAACCTGTTATTTTATCATCAGAATTTAAAATTAATAAAATTTCTTTAATATTATAAATATCTAAGACTTTATTTTCTAAAGTTCTATTATATAATATTTCTCCTATTTTTAATTTAGCATCATAACTTATCATAAATAAACCCCTTGTATGGCTAAGTACTATATCAAAAATATAAACAAATGTCAATCATTCTTATTTTTTATATAAACTATCTATGATTAATTTGTGATAATGTCTTAAGTGTTAACTTGCGAAAATGTCTCACTAT
>CAYOAY010000031.1:0-14381 GCA_964402155.1 uncultured Muribaculaceae bacterium
CCTTATTTTATAAGGAATTGCGAGCAAAAAAAAGATGAAACTGTCAAACTCGGGTTATATTTTAATTGTAGTAATGAAAATCTAAAAATAATTTATGAAGGGAGGCTTAACTCATGTGGAGATGGTTATTTAGATGGTTATAATAAAAGACACTTTTTTAAGTGTCTTTTACTATTTCCTTGAAAAATAAATTCTTATTTGATAAAATTAAATTGTAAGGTAGGAGAAGATTATGAGCGGTGTAAATAAAAATTCTATAAGATCAATAATAATAATTATATTATATTTTATATTTCCATATTTAATAAAAATATTAAATATGGGTAAAATACTAACTATATTTTCTTATTTGATTTTCTCATTTATTATAATTTATTTATATAGAAATACATTTATTGATGATTTAAAAGATATATGTGAAAATAAGAAAAAATATATTATAAGTATTTTGAAAAATGTTATTTTGCTATTTATTATTATGATAGTTACTAATGCTTTAATAGGAATAATATTTAATATAAAAGAAACATCGGAAAATGATTATTCATTACTTAATATGTTTAAAAAAACGCCTGTTGTATTAGTATTATTAACGGGGTTATATTATCCGGTTATTGAAGGTGTTATATTTAGAAAAACAATAAGAGATATAATAGATAAGAAATGGTTATTTATAATGTTTTCTTCATTATTTTATTTTTTCTTTAATATAGTATATACATCAATGAGTTTAACTAGTATATTAACATCACTTTGTTATTTATTTTCTATGATGTTACTTTCTAATTATTACTTTAAAACTGATAATTTTACAGCAAGTATTGTAGTAATGATTATATATAATTTAATTATTTCTTTAATAAGTTTTATATAACTTAAGGAGGCACTTAAATGAAAAATAAATTTATTATTTTATTTATTGGAATTATTTTTTTTGTTGGTATGAGTAGTATTAGTGCCGAAGATAATTTAGTTAGAACTGAAACAAAAAATAAAATTATGTTTATAAAAGATAAAGATGGAAAGTTTATATATTCTTGGAGTTTTAATAAGGATAATTATAAAGAAAAAGACTTTTCTTTTAATATGGATATAAGTAATAATTCTCCATTTAAAAGTGAAATTAATTCATTATTAAAAAATAATATAAAAAAAGAATATGTATCATTTTTATATCATGGAAATTTGCCATCTGTTGCAACAATAAAAATAAAAACAAAAAAGTTTAAAGATGGTGATAGATTAAATTTATATTATTATAATGAAAAAACTAGTAAAATAGAAAAAATAAAAGGTAATATACTTGTTAAAAATGGATATGTATCTTTTGATATTAAGCATTGTTCTGATTATTTTTTATCACTTTCTATAGTAAAAGAAGCTACAAATGAAAAAAATAATAATGGTGTAGTAATAATAGGAATGATATGTGTTATAGTAGCTCTTGTTGGATATACTATGTTTAAAAATAAATAGGTTTAATGTAAGTATTTTTAGAAATGAATGATTATATTTATTTTATACAATCCTTTATAAATAATAAATTGACATATTATTTATTTTTATGTAATATATGTAAATAATATTTTATTTAGTAATTTTAAAGGAGAAATTTAAATATGATTGGCAAAAATTGGAATAAAATGTATTTATTATGTAAAGAATATTATGAAAAAAATAATAATCTCTTAATTCCTGGTACATATACATTATTTATTGATGGTGAAGAAATAAAATTAGGTAAATGGATTATAATTCAAAGATATTTGAAAAATACTAATGTTTTAGATGAAGAAAAAATAAGACTATTAAATGATATTAATATGGTTTGGAAATTAAATGATTTAAAATGGATGAATAACTATAAATATGTTAAAGATTATTACAATGCTCATAAAAATTTACAAATGCCATATTGTTATAATATTCTTAATATAGATGGTAAAATAATAAAACTAAAAAACTGGTTAGATGACCAAAAAAAGGATTATAAAAATGGTAAGTTATCAGATGAACAAATGAAATTATTAGATGATATTGGTCTTGTAGTAAGAACTAGGAATAATATTAGTTGGGATGAATGTTATATGCTAGCTAAAGAATATTATGATACTTATGGTAATTTAAAAGTTCCTACTAATTATAAAATGACTTGTAAAAATGGTGGAATATTTAATTTATATTATTGGATAAATAAACAAAAGACATCTTATAGAAAAAATAAGCTTAGTGAAACAAGAATTGAACTCTTAAATAAAATAAAGATTTCTTGGGAACCTAAAGAAGATAAAATATCACCTAAATGGTATAAAAATTATCATTATGCAAAAATGTTTTATAATAAGTGGCAAAGATTAAATATATCAATAGATTATACTGTAATAGATGAAAGTGGTAATAAAATTAATTTAGGCCAATGGATAGCAAGACAAAGACAGCATTATAAAAATAATGTTTTAACAAAAAAACAAATAGATTTATTAAATGATATTGGTATGATATGGATTATAAAAGATAGTAGTATAAAAAATTATAAGAAATGGGATAAAAATTACTCGCTTGCTAAAAAGTATTATGATGAAAATAATAATTTATTAATTCCACATAATTATAAAGTATTAGATGATAATAATAAAGAAATATCACTTGGTAGTTGGATAAATGCTCAAAGAATGAAATATAAAGATGGTAAGTTAACGGAAGAAAAAATATTTTTACTTGATAATATAAAAATGATTTGGTCTTTAAGGTATGATAACTGGGATATATATTATAAAAAATTAAAAGAGTATAAAGAAATGTATGGTGATTTATTTATACCTAATAATTATATATTTAAAGAAGAAAATAATTTTTATAATTTATATACTTGGCTTGAAAATCAAAAAAGACTTTTACCATATTTACAATATAAAAATGATGCAAAAGCTTCTAAATATTATAATATGTTAAATGATTTAGGAATAATATGGGATGATATTAATGATGAGATATTAAAAAAATATTTAGAAGATGAATATAATAAGTATATTAATAATAATTTAGATAATTATGATATATTAAAACTAATTAATAGTGGTAAATTAATGTATAAAGATGATTACTTAATAAATAAATCTGATGTAAGCTATTTTAAAAAAATGTTAGAGAATAGAAAAAAAGATGCTGATAAATAATTTTATTAGTATTTTTTTCATTTGTAAATTATGTTGCTTATCATAAGAAAAAAGTATTATAATAAAATAAAGATATGTAGAATATAAAAGGAGCAAGCTAATTATGAATATAATATCAATAATAGAAAAGAAAAAAAATAAAGAAGTTTTAAGTGAAGATGAAATTAATTATGTTATTAAGTCTTATGTATTAGGTTTAGTAAGTGATGCTCAGATGTCATCTTTATTAATGGCAATATGTATAAATGGTATGGATGATTATGAAACGTATTTTTTAACTAAGGCTATGGTAGAAAGTGGAGATATAATTGATTTATCTAAAATAGATGGTATAAAAGTTGATAAACATTCAACTGGTGGCGTAGGTGATAAAACAACTTTAATTGTTGCTCCTATAGTTGCTGCATCGGGTGTTAAAGTAGCTAAATTATCTGGAAGGAGTTTAGGACATACTGGTGGAACAATAGATAAATTAGAATCTATTAAAGGGTTTGATTCTAGTTTAAGTAATAATGAATTTATAAAACAAGTAAGAGAAATAGGCATTGTTGATGCTATGCAAACTAAAGATATAGTTCCTGCAGATAAAAAGATATATGCACTTAGAGATGTAACTGGTACGACAAAGTCTATACCTCTTATAGCAGCTAGTATAATGAGTAAGAAAATAGCATCTGGAGCTGATAAAATATTGCTTGATGTAAAGACTGGTACAGGTGCTTTAATAACTAATTTTGAAGAGTCATTAAAACTTGCTAAATTAATGGTTTCAATAGGAAAAAAGTATAATAAAGAAACTGTTTGTTATATAACTGATATGAATGAGCCACTTGGAAATACTATTGGAAATGGGTTAGAAGTTAAAGAGGCAGTTGATGCTTTATTAGGTAAAGCAGATGAAAGACTTATAAAGTTATGTATAGAATTATCAGCTAAAATGATAAGTATGGGTAAAGAAATACCACTTGAGTTAGCAAAAAAAGAAGTGACTTATATGTTAGAAACAAAAAAAGCTTATAATAAATTTAAAGAGTTTATAGAATATCAAGGAGGCAATATTGATGATATAGAAATTTCTAAAAATACTTTTTGTGTTTATGCTGATAGTTCTGGATATATATATGATATAGATGAAATAAGTCTTGCTTTAGAGTGTTTAAATATGGGAGCAGGTAGAAAAAATAAAGATGATAAAATAAAGTCTGGTGTAGGAATAAAAAAATATAAAAGTATAGGTGATTATATTGAAAAAGGAGATCTTTTAGTAAAAGTTTATTATGATGACATAAAAGCAGATAGTAATATAATTAGAAACTCATTTATGCTTTCATCAAAAAAACAAGAAAAATTACCAGTTATATATACTGTAATTGAATAAAGGGAATAATATTTTATTTAAAAACATATTTTAAACTAGAGGTGTT
Organism: uncultured Muribaculaceae bacterium; assembly: GCA_964402155.1. Lineage (GTDB taxonomy): Bacteria > Bacillota_I > Bacilli_A > RF39 > UBA660 > Aphodocola. Next base: position 4,601 of record CAYOAY010000031.1, read on the forward strand.
TATGTGAAAAAAATATGTTTTTTTGTAGTTTGCTTTTTTTTAGTTATTTCTAATTCTTTTGCAAAAGAATATAGTTTAGAAACTATTAAAGAAGATGTCAAAGAAGAAAAAAAAGAAGTGAAAGAAGAAGTAAAAGAAGATGATGGTTTAATATCTGATGGTAAAAGTGCAATATTAATTGAAGCTACAACAGGTAAAATTTTATATGAAAAAAATTCTCATGAAAGGTATGCTCCAGCTTCTATGACTAAAATTATGAGTATGCTTCTTATTATGGAATCAATTGAAAAAGGTTCTTTAAAATGGGATGAAGTATTAGTTGCTAGTGAATATGCATCTTCTATGGGTGGTTCTCAGATTTTTTTAGAACCTAATGAAAAAATGAGTGTTAAGGATTTATTTAAAGCTGTTGCAATTGGTTCTGCAAATGATGCAACAGTAGTTCTTGCAGAAAGAATAGCAGGTACTGAAAGTAAATTTGTTAAGATGATGAATGATAAAGTAAAGACTTTAGGACTTAAAGATACTAATTTTAAAAATGCTGTTGGTCTTGATACAGCTAATCATTATTCTTCTGCTTATGATATGGCTTTTATGGCAAGAGAATTAGTTAAACATGAAAAGATATTTGAATTTACTACTATTTATGAAGATTATTTAAGACAAAATACTGATAATAAATTTTGGCTTGTTAATACAAATAAGCTTATAAAAACTTATGAAGGTGCTGATGGACTTAAAACAGGATATACAAAAGAAGCTGGTTATTGTTTAACAGCAACAGCTAAAAAAAATAATATGAGGCTTATTTCTACTATTATGGGTTCAAGTGATAGCAAAACAAGAAATAATAATACTAAAACTCTTTTAGATTATGGATATAATTCGTATGAAATGCAAGTTGAAGTAGAAAAAGGAAGTGTTATATCAACAAAAAAAATATTAAAATCAAAAAATGAAGATATAAAAATAGTACCTAAAAAAGATGCAAGTGTTTTAATTCAAAGAGGAAGTGAAAAAAAATCATTAAATTATGAAATAAAAATTGATGAGTTAAAGCTTCCTATAAAAAAAGGTAAAAAAATAGGCATTTTAAAGTTAAAAGAAGGAAATAAAGTAATAAGTACAGTTGATTTAACAGTTAAAGAAAATGTAAAAAAGGCAAGTATCTTTGAACTTTATAAAAGAAGTATTAAAAGTATATTAACTGGTAATATATAAATATAATTTAAAGTATCTAGAGTTTTCTAGGTATTTTAAATTTTATATGTTATAATATGCTTACATAAAATTTTTTTAAGAAAGGAAAAAGTATAATGAAAAATGATGTAGTAGATGCAATAATAGAAATACCATTTAGATCTAGAAATAAATTTGAAGTAGATCATGAAAGTGGAAGATTAAAATTAGATAGGGTTTTATATTCTGCTATGGGTTATCCTGCTGAATATGGATATATAGAAAATACTTTAGCTTTAGATGGTGATCCACTAGATATTTTAGTAATAGGAACAGAACATACATATCCTGGATGCATTGTTCCAGCTAGAGTAGTTGGTTATTTAGAAGCTGTAGATAATGGATTTGAAGATTATAAATTAATTTCAGTTGTAGATGTTGATCCTAGATATAATGATGTTAATAGATTAGAGGATTTGTCACCATTTATTTTAGATGAAATAAAAAACTTTTTTGAAAATTATAAAACTCTCCAAAAAATAGAAGTCAAAGTAGGAGAATATCATAATAAAGAAGATGCATTGAAATTAATAGAAAAATGTAAGCAAAGATATAGTAACAATAAAAAATAATTTAAGAAACTATTTTAAGTTTCTTTTTTTTAAAATTTTATTTTGAAAAAAGAAAATTATATAGTATAATACTTTATAGGATAGGAATTGTAATTTATAAGGAGTAATGCTAAATGAAAAAGATTTACACATGTATTGATATTGGAACAGATACTATTCGTATTTTAGTTAGTGAATATTTTCAAAAGAAATTTAGAACTCTTGCGGTTTCATCTGTAAGATCTAAAGGAATTGCTAATGGTAATATAATAAATGAAGAAGTTTTAATTGAAAGAATTAAATTGGCTTTAGATGATATAGAATCTAGAATTAATGTTAAGATAAAAAAAGTTATACTTACAATACCGGCTTTTGATGCTGAATATAATTTGATGCATGGTAATATTCCTATAGTAAATGAAGAAAAAATGGTAACTGAAAAAGATATATTAAGAGTTCAAAATGCTGTTGTAAGTGATGTTTTACCTAATATGGAACTAGTTAGTGTATCTCCTATAGATTTTACTATATATGATAATGGTTCTGAAATAGAAACCATTAAAGATCCTAAAAATAAAATCTGTGATAGGTTAGGTATTAGAGCTATGGTAGTTACTGTGCCTAAAAGTATAGTAATATCTTTTGTTAAAGTAATTGAGGCATCTGGAGTTGAAGTTATTGATCTTGCATTTTCTCCAATAGCAGATTTTGAAGAAGTAAAAAAAGAAGAGTTTGATACATCAACAGTAAGTATTATAAATATAGGAAAAGATACTACTTCAATATCAATCTTTAATAAAGGCATAATAACTAATTCTTCTGTACTTAAAATGGGAAGTAAAGTAATTGATGAAGATATTTCTTACATATATTATACAAATAGAAAAGGTGCAAGAAAGATTAAGGAAAATTTTGGAATTGCACATTTTAAATATGCTAATAAAAATGAAACTTATGAAGCAAGAGATATAAATGGAAAGTTAATTAAAATTAATCAATATGAACTTTCTAAGATTATTAATAAACGTTTAGTTGAAATATTAAATGTTGCGAAAAATGAAGCAAAAGTATTAACAAATAAGCAAATTCGTTATATAATGGTGTTAGGTGGTATAACAGATATGCCAGGGTTTAACTTTGTTTTAGAAGATGTTTTAGGTAAAAATTCATCTACTTATTCTATGAATACTTTAGGTATTAGGAAAGCAAGGTTTATTACTGTATTTGGTGCTATTAAGCACTTTGTTAGAAAAATTAAATTAAGAGGAAAAGAATATTCAATGTTTAGTAGTGATGATGTCGATAGCTTAGTACATAGTAAAGTTAGAATAGGAAGAAGCGATTCGGTATTTGGGAAACTTATTAGCTACTTTTTTGACAATTAAGGAGGAAATATAATGTTTGGTTTACCAGTAGATCAATTAGCAAAAATTAAAGTTATCGGTGTCGGTGGTGGCGGCGGTAATGCTGTTAATAGAATGATAGAGTGCGGAGTTAGAGGTGTTGAGTTTATAGTTGCCAATACTGATCTTCAAGTATTAAATTGTTCTAAAGCAGAAACAAAAATTCAAATAGGTTCAAAGATATCAGCTGGTCTTGGTGCAGGTGGAAGACCTGAAGTGGGTAGAGAAGCTGCACTTGAGTCTAAAAAAGAAATAGAAGAGGCTTTAAAGGGTGCTGATATGGTATTTATTACATGTGGTATGGGAGGAGGAACTGGTACTGGTGCTGCTCCTGTAATAGCTGAAATAGCTCAAGGTCTTGGTGCACTTACTGTTGCAATTGTAACTAAGCCATTTAGTTTTGAAGGAAAAAGAAGAATGGCTCAAGCAATAGCAGGCTTATCTGAATTAAAAGCTAACGTTGATACATTAATAGTTATTCCAAATGATAGATTAAGGGAAATAATAGATAAATCAACACCAATGGTAGAAGCTTTCCATGAAGTTGATAATGTACTTCATAGAGGTGTACAATCAATATCAGATTTAATTGCAGTAACTGGTCTTATAAATCTAGATTTTGCTGATGTTAAGGCTGTAATGGAAAAAAGTGGTAATGCACTTATTGGTATTGGTATGGGAACAGGAGAAAATAGAGCGGTTGAAGCTGCAAGACAAGCTGTATCAAGTCCACTTTTAGAAACTAATATATCTGGTGCAACAGATGCAATAATTAATATAACAGGTGGTGCTAATCTTACTTTATTTGAAGCTGAAGATGCTGCGGAGGTAGTTAGATCTACATCAAATAATGATATAAATACTATTTTTGGAGCTGTTATAAATGAAAATTTAACTGATGAAGTAATTGTTACAGTAATTGCAACAGGATTTGAAAAAGGAAAAGAACAGGTAAAAGAAACTAGAAATATATCAATTAATCAACCTAATACTCAACCTAGAATGAGTAATATCATAGAAGATGAAGATGATGACGATGATGATATACCAAACTTTTTGAAAAATAGAAGAAGTTTTTAAAGAATACTTTAATTAAGTATTCTTTTATTATATAATAATATTAGGATGTGATTATATGAAAATAGTAAATATATGGGATATATTAAATGATAAGGTAACTTATAAAAATAATATTGAAGAAATAGTTAATTATATTAAAAAGAATAATATTACAGATTTTAATGTGATTGATGAAAATGGTATGCAAGATGGGAAAATAGCTACAAATTTTATAGAAGTATTTAATAGAGAAGGAAAAAAGCTAATAAAATAATAAAATATGTTGAATATTTACATCCATTTTTAATTGATACTGGTGGAAATGTATATTTTGAAAAAAAATTTTTTGAAGAAAATAAAAAAATAATACAAGAATGTATAGTAGATAATTATAGAAATACTGAGTATTTGTTTGTATCAAAAAATTCATATTCTGATGAACTTGCTAAGAGTATTTTAGATACTGTTAAAAGTATTACATTTGAAGAAGGTATTTTGTTATCTAATGAAGTAATTAAATTATATAAAGATAAAAGAATAGATTCTTATATTTATGTTAACGGAGAAAAAAAGCAAATATCAAGTAGTAAGATTTTAGGATTAGATTATAATGAGGTACTATCTGATAAGGAAGAAATAAAAATATATGATGATATTACTGATTTAGATAATTTAAAATATATACCTAAAAATAAAACTATTATTATATTTAAACATAGTTTACGTAATAATGATGATACTGATTTAGAAAATTATGATAATTATTATAATATTATATCTAAACTTAGAAATAATAATCAAAATAATAAGATCATAGTAAATGTAAAAAATAGAAAAGCTTTTTCTAAATCAAAATTATATAATAGTAATTATGATATTATAATAGATGGTATTGATTTAACTAAATATAAATTAGATGAATTAAAGAAAGAAGATAAATTACTTGATTTAATGGTTAGTTATATAAATAATTCAAATTATTCCCCTTTTGAAAAGTTTATAGCAGTATATAATATTGTAAAGAAATTTAAAAAATATTTAGAAAATAATGAAAAACATAGCGATGCTAGAGCATTAAATAAATTTTTAAATAATAATTATATGGTATGTATTGGTTATGCTAAATTATTAAATATATTATTAGATAGAGTAAATATAAATTCATATTATTATAATGTTTATTTAGATACTTCATATGATAAAGGTTTTACACTTGATGATATACCAGTAACACTTGAAGGACATGCTAGGTTAATAGTTAATATATGTGATCCTAAATATAATATTGATGGATTTTATGTATCAGATCCTACATGGGATAATAATTTAGAAAAAGATTTTTATAATCATGCTTTAATATCATTTGATAAAACGGCTTTAGAAAATAGATTTTTTTATCTTAGTTATGAAGATTTAGCTTTAAATTGTAAAGATATTAATGAATATAATAATAAAATAAATATGTTAATTGATAGAAAAAAAGATACTTTATTTAAAAATTTTGGAAGTAATGAACGAAGGGAAAACCTTGCTTTGAATACTATCATTAATTTAATTAAAGATATTCTTATGAAATTAGAACCAAATATGTATAAAAAATTAAAGGGAAATATTTAGTGCTGATAAAACTTCTCAATATAATTTTATTAATGAAGCTGGTTTATTTTTTATAGATAAATTAGGGCGTGATATTCCTATAGAAACGGTAATTGAAGCAGCTACAAATGTTAATAAAGAAGTATTTGGTCTAGATGATAGTAATATAGAAAAATATAAAAGTAAGTTATTAGAAGAAAATAAAAGTAGGGATAAAATAATGTATCCATATTATTATACAAATGATGAATATTATTCAAAATAATATTATATATCTATAATTAGACATTTTAATTAGTGTCTTTTTTTTATACTTTAATTATGGTGATAATATATGAAAATATATATAGATTTAGTATTATTTCTTAATTTTATTCTTGATTTTCTTTTATTAATTTCTGTATCTATAATATTAAAGAGAATAACTAATATTATAAGAATTATATTAGCTTCTTTAATTGGTTCTATTAGTATATTATCTCTTTTTATTAATATGTCATCTTTTGAACTTTTTATATTTAAAGTTATTATATCTATATTTATGATACTTATATCTTTTGGTTATAAAAATATAAAAGATATGTTTACTAATATTTCATATCTTTATTTATTAAGCATAATATTAGGAGGAGCATTATATTTAATAAATGATTCTTTTTCTTATAAAAATACTGGTATTATTTTTTTTCATAATGGTTTTAGTATAAATATTATATTAATTATTATATTATCTCCTATAATACTTATTTTATATATAAAAAAAGTTAAAGAACAAAAAGAGGAATTATCTAAGTATTATAAATGTAGTATAACTTTTTTAAATAATAAAACAGTTAATATAACGGGTTTTTTAGATACTGGTAATAATTTATATGATCCATATAAGAAAAGGCCTATTATAGTAATTAATAAAGATATATTAGATAATTATAAACCTAGATATATTTTAGTACCATGTATTACTGTTAATAAGAAAAGTATGTTAAAGTGTTTTAAAGTTAAAAAAATTGTAATAAATAATAAAGTTATTGAAGATGAGTTTTTAGTTGGTATAAGTGACAATAATTTTAATATGGGTGAAGTAGACTTATTATTACATAAAAAAATTATAAAGGAGAGATGATTTATGAAAAGATTAATTAGTTTTTTAAGAGGTTTATTTAAAAAAGTTAGTACTATATTTTTTGTAGGTAGTTCTGATATTCTTCCAGAGCCTTTATCTAAGGAAGAGGAGTTATATTATTTAAAAGAGTTTGAAAAGGGTAGTATTGATGCTAAAAATAAACTTATAGAGCATAATTTAAGATTAGTTGTGTATTTATCTAAGAAGTATGAAAGTTCTAAAATAGATTTAGAAGATTTAGTAAGTATTGGTACTATAGGTCTTATTAAGGGAATAAATACATATAAAATAGATAAAAATATTAAATTAGCTACTTATGCATCAAGATGCATAGATAATGAAATACTTATGTATTTAAGGAAAAATAAAAAAAGATGTGCTGATGTATCTTTAGAAGAGTCTTTATCGTTTGATGCAGAGGGTAATGAATTGCATTTAGAAGATATATTAGGTACAGAACCTGATATAGTAACTAAACCGTTAGAAGATGATGATTTAAAATGTATTTTAATGAAAGAAATAGATAAATTATCAAGTAGAGATAAAGAGATTATGAAGTTAAGATATGGGTTATTTGGTGAAGAGGAAATAACTCAAAAACAGTTAGCACAAAAGTTAAATATATCTCAAAGTTATATATCAAGAATAGAAAAGAAAGTTATAAAAAAAATAAAAGATACAATTAAGATATAATACTTGCATATCTATTTAATTGATGTTATATTTTATTTGTATAAAAAGATGAAAAAAATGTAGAATTATACATAAACTATATTAGGGTGATTATCTTGAAAGAAAAGTTTAAAGAGTTTGTTCGTACTAAACCAGAATTAATTAAGTATGTAAGCAGTGGTAAAGAGTCTTGGCAAAGTTTATTTGAAATATGGTCTTTATATGGAGAAGATGAAAAAGTTTGGAGTAAGTATAGTAATGTAAGTGAAAAAGTAGTTGATAATAATAAAAAGACTGAAGCTTTTAATTTTTCATCTTTAATGGATTCTGTTAAAAATTTAGATATGGATTCTGTTAAAAAGGGAATAGGTAATGTACAAAAGGTAATAGAATTACTTCAAGGTTTAACAACAAAAAGTACTATTGATAATGTAAATACTTATAAACCAAGACAATTATTTAAGAAGTTTGAAGATTAATGGATACTAAAATTAAATTTATAATTGATTCTAATTCTGATTATAAAAGATATTTAAGATCAAATTCTTATTGGTATAAAACTTTAAATAGATCACCAGATATGATAGATATATTTATAAAGGAAGTAAAGGAAAAATATAAATTAAGAACTACGGATAAAATAAATGATTTTATAGATAAAATAGATATGTTAAGTAAATTTATAGATGTTTTGAGGTGAAAAAGTGGTTTATGAAGTATATGAAATAATAGATGAAATAGAAAAAAGTAAGTTAAAGAAGAAATTAGATATAATAAAAGATAAAATATCAAATGATAAAGAAGCTAAAGAACTTATAAAAAAGTTTAATATAGCTAAAGAAAATTATGAGAAGTATAATTTAAAAGAGGAATTTTTACTAGCTAAAAAAGCATTATTTGATAATTATTTATTAAATGAATATTTAAGTATTCAAAATGAAATAAATATTTTAATGCTTTGTATAAATAAAAGAATTAAGAATATTACTAAAGATTAATTATTATATGTTGTAAGGATGGTATAAGTGTATGAAAGTTATAAGTGGTAAGTATAAAGGTAAAGTATTAAAAGGATTTGATATTGTTGGTACAAGACCTACTATGGATAGGGTAAAAGAATCATTATTTGCTATATTACAAGATTATATAAAAGATTCTACTATATTAGATTTATATTCTGGTACTGGTAATTTAGCTATAGAATCTTTAAGTAATGGTTCTATAAAAGCTTATTTAGTAGATAATAATAAAATATCTATTAAAATAATAAATGAAAATATTAATAGTTTAAATATAAGTAATGCATATGTTATATATAGTAATGCAAAAGATGCATTAAATAATTTTATATTAAATAAAAATGTATTTGATATTATATTTTTAGATCCACCATATCAAACAAATGAATTAAATAATTCACTTAATATAATTAATAATAATATTAATTTATTAAGTAGTAATGGTATTATAGTATGTGAAACAAATATTAATATAGATTATTCATTATATAATAATTTATATATTTATAAACAAAGAAAGTATAGTGATAAAATAGTTACTATGCTAAAAAAGAATATATAAAAAGAACTCTTATGATTGCGAGTTCTTTTTAAATTATTATTTAAATTCTTTGCAAGCTGTTGTTTGGTTAAAATTATTATTTTCTTCCTTCTTTATTTCACCAGCAGAATCTGTAGAAGATATTTCTGTACGTTCATCTTTTGACCAATCACCATCTGGGAAATATGTTACGTCCATATCACTAAATTTACCGTCCGCTACAGAAGTTATACAAACTTTTTGTGAGTCTTTTTCTCCTTCTAAAGTAATTTCATATTGGTTAGGATCATAATCTACATTTGCTTTAATATCTTCTGCAGTAATGCTATCTCCAAATTGTAAATAAATAGTTTTAGCTGCTTTAGCTACTACATCAAGTGAGCTACTAAATGAGTCAACTGTATTTTTTTTAATAACTCCTGTAATTTGAGTTGTTGCAATAACCATGATAATAGCAAGTACAACGATAACAGCTAGTAATTCTACTAGAGTAAAACCTTTTTTGTTTAATTTGTTTTTCATTTTTTCCTTCTCCTTCTTTTTTTATTTTCCTTAAGTAATATAATTAAAGATAAATA
>CAYOAY010000032.1:0-13642 GCA_964402155.1 uncultured Muribaculaceae bacterium
TACTACCATACATGTTAATAATATCAAAAACACCCCCCCCTATGTCAATATTTTTTAACTTGAGTTTACAAAAGAGAATGTATACTTTACACACAAAAAATATGTAAATTATTTTATACTTTTAGTATATTTTAATTTGCATATTTTATTTATTACTTATACTTATAATTTTTCTATTTTCTCTTTTGAAAGACCTGTAATATCCATAATATCTTCTGTTGAAATATTTTTTAATCTCATTTTTTAGCAGTTTTTAATATTCCTTTTTTTAATTATATATCCCCATTAATTCTTCTTTACTTATTTATATTCGAGATTATATTTATAAATAATATTATCTAGCTATTCAATTATATCTTCTACTTTCGATAAAGTATCATATAAAGATATCTCTTCAAATATATCTTTATCCCTTAATTTAACTTCAACTAATTGATCACTAATTTTATTTCCTATAGTAATTCTAATTGGTATTCCTATTAAATCCATATCACAAAACTTTACGCCTACTCTTTCGTCTCTATCATCTAAAATAGTAGATATTTTCTGTTTTCTTAATTCTCTATATAAATAATTTGCAGCATCCATTTGAGCTTCATCATCTATATTTACAACTACAATAGCTACTTTAAATGGAGCTACTTCAACTGGCCATATAATTCCCTTATCATCATTATGTTGTTCTATAATAGATGCAAGACATCTACCAAGTCCAATACCATAACATCCCATCCAAACAGGAAGACTTTCATTTTCTTTATTCAAATAATTAAGGCCTAATTTTAGCGAAGATTTAGTACCAAGTTTAAAAGTATTACCTATTTCTATACCATTTTTAAATTCTAATTTTTTACCACATTTAGGACAACAATCATCTATTGTTATATTTCTTATATCATCACATAATATATAATTAAAATCTTCTAAATTAACATTTTTATAATGATAATCCGTTCTATTAGCTCCAACAACAAAGTTTTTCATATTCATAATTTCATTATCTATTATAATTGGTACATCAAGTCCTATAGGACCTGCAAATCCAATATGTGCTTTAGTTATTTGTTCTACATCCTCTATATTAGCTAAAGATATATCGTTAGCATTTAATAATTTTCTTAATTTAAACTCATTAACTTCATGACATCCCTTTACTAAAACAGCATAAAATTTATCATCAATTTTATATATTAAAGTTTTAACTATTCTTTCTTTTTCAATATTTAAATATTCTGATACTTCATCTATAGTTGATACAGATGGAGTCATAATAATTTCTCTTGTCTTAATATCTTCTTCATTTACATCTTCATTAACTATGCACTTAGCAATATCACTATTAGCAGCATAGCCACAACCATCACATATTACTAATTTATCTTCGCCAATAGACGTAATAGCTTGAAACTCTTCAGATAATAATCCTCCTATAATACCCGTATCAGATTTTACAATTTTATAGTTAATACCTAATCTTGTAAATATTTTTTTATATGCATTATACATTTCATTATAAGAATTATTAAGTCCTTTTTCATCCATGTCAAAAGAATAAGCATCTTTCATTAAAAATTCTCTAACTCGAATAAGTCCATATCTGCATCTTGCTTCATCTCTATACTTATCATTTATTTGATATATACTAAATGGTAAATCTTTATATGATTTTACTTTAGCTAAAGCAGCTGTTGTAAATAATTCTTCATGAGTTGGTGCTAATACATAAGACTTATCATATCTATCTTTAAGTGAAAACATATCACATCCAAATGCATCTTTACTACCAGATGATATATAAATATCTTCCGGTATTAAAGATGGCATTAAAAGTTCTGCAACAGATAAATTTTCCATTTCTTCTCTTATTATTTTTTCAATATTTTTTATAACTTTATACCCTAAAGGTAAATACATATAAATTCCACTAGAACTTTTTTTAATCATCCCACTTTTAACAAGTAATTTTCCAGATATTGATTCTTCATCTTTTATATCTTCTCTGATAGTATAAAAATAACTATTTTTAAGTCTCATAAAAACACCTCTTAAAATAAGTATAACATAACTATTATTTTAGTAAAGAAAAAGATGGTATTTCTAAATTCCATCTTTTCTCAAACATTACTATTATTCTTTACCTTTAGAACTAGATAAAAAAGATACTTTTTCAGCTATTACTTCAGTAACTTGTCTTACTTTTTCATCTTCGGTTTCATATTTTCTTGTTTGAATACGGCCTTTAACACCTAGCAAATCACCTTTTTTACAATATTCTGTAGTTGATTCAGCAACAGCGCTCCAAAGAACGCAATCAATATAATCAGTTTCATATTCACCATTAACATTCTTAAAACTTCTTGGTACAGCAAGTGTTATATTAGTTACATTTTTACCAGTATCTGTTTTACGAAGTTCTGGTTCTTTTACTAATCTACCAATTACAATTAATTGATTTACCATACTTATTTCTCCTTTCCTAGATGAATTTACACTAAACAAAAAAATATATCAAAATACCAATTTTTAATTTTTGATATAAAAAGATGTGCAAAAATTCAATTTCTGCACATTTTTATATAAATTTTATATGTTTTTGACATTAAAAATTATAAATTCGTAGTTCATAATACAAATTACTACAAATTTTATTTATTATTATTTTTATATAAACAAAAAAAGTGCTATAGTTTGCACTCTTTTATTTCTTCACCCTTTAATAACTGATTTAATTCAACAGCATATTCAAGTGGTAACTCCTCTTTAAAAGCCTCCACAAAACCCATTATAAGAAGCTCAGTTGCTTTATTTTCATCTATACCCCTAGTCATTAAATAAAATAATTGTTTAGGATCAATTTTAGATACTAAAGCCTCATGTTCTAAAGAACTAGATATATTATTACATATATTAACAGGATATGTATCACTTTTTGATTTTTCATCTAATAAAATAGTATCACATTTTACATTAGCTGAAGAATACATTGCATCCTTAGTTATTTTAGATAAACCCCTATAAGTTGCATTACCACCATTTCTTGCTATTGACTTTGATAATATATTACTTTTAGTATGTTTACCTATATGTATCATTTTAGCTCCCGTATCTTGTATTTGATTATTATCAGCTAAAGCTATAGTAGTACATATTCCCTTAGAATAATTCCCTTTTAAAATACAACAAGGATACTTCATAGTAACTTTAGAACCTATATTCCCATCAGTCCATATCATAGTACCACTTTCTTCTACTAAAGCCCTTTTAGTAACTAAATTATAAACATTATTAGACCAATTTTGAATAGTAGTATACCTACAAGTTGCACCCTTACCTACATATATTTCAACTACTGCAGCATGAAGACTAAAAGAAGAATTAGACTTTGCTGTACAACCCTCTATATAATGCAAATCACTATAATCATCAACTATAATTAAAGTTCTTTCAAATTGACCCATATTTTTAGAATCTATTCTAAAATAACTTTGAAGAGGTCTATCTAATTTAGTATGAGGTGGAACATAAATAAAAGTTCCACCTGACCATACAGCTGAATTTAAAGCAGCAAACTTATTATCATCATTTTTAACTAATTTACCAAAATACTTCTTAAAAATATCAGGATACCTTTTTAAAGCAGTATCAGTATCTAAAAATATAACCTTTTTATCATTAACTTCTTTTAACATATTATGATACAAAGCTTCACTTTCATACTGAATATTTATTCCACCCAAATAATTTTCTTCTGCTTTTTTAAGACCTATATCAGTAAATGTCTTTTTAACATCTAAAGATACATCATCCCAACTATCAGATACACTATTATATACTTTTTTATAATAAGTAATATCATCTAAATTAATATCTAACTTAGGTCCAAAAGATGGCATCTTTAAAGACTTAAATAATTCATAAGAATCCAATCTAAACTTCTTCATAAACTCAGGTTCATTTTTATAACTAGATATTAATTTAACCTTTTCTTCATCCAATCCTTTTGATAACTCTTTCACTTAAATCATTCCTTTTATTAATCTTCATCAATTATTTTCTTTATTCCATAATAAGGTATTAAAGCACACATCTTTCTATTTGGTTGTTTATATATTTCATCATAACAATTAGCCTCTTTTAATAAATCTTTATTATAAGGTTTCTCATCAATCATATTCTCATAATTTTCTATAATTATCTTAGCATCTTCTATTGATTTACCTATTAATAAATCAGTCATTATTGAAGATGAAGATGTAGAAATACAACATGCTTCCCCATCAAATTTTATATCTTTAATAATCCCATTTTCAATTAAACATGCATAATCTAAATTATCTATACAACTTTTACTATTCATATTAATTTTCTTATAATTTAAAGTATTACTAAGACCCTTATTTAAAGGCTTCTCATAATGCTCAATCATAATACTTTTCTTTAAATTTTCATCCATACTTATCTCCTATAATGATTCATATAATATATTCTTATTATCAAGCACATTAACTAACTTTTCAACATCATCTTTAGTATTATAAAAATAAACGCTAGCTCTACAAGTATTCTTAACACCCAAAACCTCAGATAATATCTTAGCACAATGATTACCAACTCTAACACATATATTCTTCTTATTCAAATACATAGCTACATCTTGAGCAAAAACACCCTTTACATTAAAAGTTACTATACCATTTTCTATATCTTTATTATATATAATTATATTATCCAATTTAGATAACTTATCTACCATATATTTTTTTAAATCCACTTCATACTTATGAATATTATCAATACCAAGCTCATTTATATAACTAAGAGCCTTCCCAAAACCTAATATACCCGCTATATTTTGAGTACCAGCTTCTAACTTATAAGGTAATTCTTTATATACAACATCACCCAAACTATTAAAAGACGCATTCATACCACCACCTAATACAAGAGGTTTAACTTTATTTAAATACTTCTTCTTACCATATAAAACCCCTACTCCAGTAGGACCTAACATCTTATGAGCAGAAAAAGCTAAAAAATCTATATCCATATCTTGAACATCTATTTTATCATGAGGTGCACTTTGAGATGCATCAACCAAAACAATTATTCCAAGTTTATGAGCATAATTACATATTTCCTTAATAGGTCTTATATCCCCTATTACATTTGTTATATGTGCAAGTGCTATTACCTTAGTATTTTTATTTATCATCTTTTTAACATTTTCTAAAGTAACCGTTAAATCATCTTCTAAAGCAATATAATTAATTTTACAACCCGTTTTACTTGATAAATCAAACAAAGGTAAAACTAAAGAAGCATGCTCAGCCTTAGTAGTTAATATCTCATCAGAAGCCTTTAAATAATCTTTTAAAAACCCATTAATAACCATATTTAAACCCTCAGTAGCTCCAGATGTAAATACTACTTCACTAGTTGATTTAGCATTAATAAATTTAGCAGTCATTTGTCTTACATTTAATATTTTATCATCAACTATTTGACTTATATTATAATCTCCTCTATGCGCATTAGCACAATACTTTTCATAATACAAAGATACCTCATCAATAACACTTTTAGGCTTAAACGTAGTTGCACTATTATCAAGATAAACTATATCATTATTAAGCATTGGAAAATCATCTTTAAAATTCACATATATCACCCCCTATCAACTATAAATAATTTTCTTATTTTCTCTTTTTCCCTACTATCTATATCTAATGTCCCAATTAAAAGTCCATCTATAAGTAATTTAGATGCATCTATTTTACTTAAACCACGACTCATTAAATAAAATAAAGTATCATCTTTAAAATTACCTATAAAAGCTGAATGTCTAGATTCAGTATCATACTCATCTATTAATAAAATAGGATTAATTACATTATTACTAGTTTTATTTAAATTAATAATCTTACTATCTTGATTAATAATACTTTTATAGCTACCTTTCTTAGCATAACTAGATACATTAAATATAATAGAACCTTCCATTTTAGTTACACCATTATTATATACATAACTATTAGTTAACTTACTATTATGATTTATCTTTACATCACATATTTGATTATTAGTAGATATTAACGAATTATGTATAGTTATATTAGAATACTCTTTATTAAGATTAACAACAATAGATAAATTTAAAGAAGAATAACTTATATTATTAACCGATACATTACCACCATATATATTAAATTCATATGATACATCATTACTATTTTCCTTTAATATTAATAAATTTAAATTAGAATTATAAACATTAAAAACATATTTATAATTTAACTCATCTTTTATTAACATATTAGTATCTTTTACTATATCAATACTTTCTTTATTACTTCTTTCTAATAATATCCTATTCACTTACTTCACTTCCATTATATACATTTGACACTACTTCATCAAAATTAAATCCATTATTTTCTATTTTTTTAGCTAAAGAAAAATCACCAGTTGCAATTATTTTTCCATTTTTCATAATATGTACATAATCAGGTTTAACATAATTTAATAAATGAGTATAATGAGTAATAATCAAATAAGAACATTTACTATTATCATTTTTATACTTATTAATATTCTTAGAAATAACCTTTAAAGAATCAACATCAACACCCGAATCAATCTCATCAAACATCACAAACGTTGGTTTTAAAACCTTCATCTGAAGCACTTCATTTTTCTTTTTCTCGCCACCAGAAAAACCTTTATTAACACTTCTATGAATCATATCATCAGGTATTTTTAAATCCCTTTTTTCTTCATCTATCATCTTAATAAAAGAATATAAATTAATATTTTTATTTTCTTTACTAGAAAGTATAGTTCTTAAAAAATCAGAATTACTAACACCATCTATACTTATAGGATCTTGCATTGCTAAAAAAATACCCTTTAACGCTCTTTTATCAGTAGTTAAATTTAAAATACTTTCATTATTAAATATAATATCCCCATTTACTACTTTATAATTACTATCATTCATAATAGTTTTAGTTAAAGTAGACTTACCAGCCCCATTAGGCCCCATTATTACATGAATTTCTCCATCTTTAATATCTAAATTAAAATTATCTAAAACTATTTTATCTTCTACTTTTACAGTTAAATTATTTATATTTAACATAATAATCAGCTCCTAGCATTTATTTTATCACGTTTTTACTTATTTTAATACACAAAATTAATATTCACTATAAAATAAAAAAATCTTTAATCTTATAATTAAGAAGCAAGATTTTTTAACATAAATAGTAATTTAATTATTTATTTTTAAACTCTTATTATTAATAGAATATGAAAAAGTTTTTATATTTTTATTATTATCTTCTATAAATATATTAATTATTTTATCATCTTCTTTTAACATATATTTACTAGATACATAATTAGCATCTTCATTTAAATATAATATCTTTTTTATTACATTACTATCAAAATCTATAATTTTAAGATAGCTATCATTATCTTTTACTATAATATACTTATCTAATACTGAATATATTTCACTATATGGCTTACTTTCTTTAATAAAAATACCTTTTTCATTATAAAGTTTAAAACTTATATTATCAGAACTTACAACTAAGTTTCCAGCATCTGTAACTCCAAAATGATAATAAACTTCGTCTTTAAACTTATCTAATTTATCATTATATATACTATAAATTACTTTATTATCTTGATTTACTTTTTCATAATAATATATTTCATTTTTATTACCAATAGAACCTATAACATTATTAAAACTTTTAATAGTAATATTATCTTTATAATTTACAACATCATATTTAATTAAATTATCTTTATTTATAACAGCTATAAAACAATTTTTCATTAAAGACACTTCATTTGATAATATATCATTATATATATAATCAGACTTAAGTTTTTTATCCTTCAAAGAATAAAAAGCATAATAATTAGATTCGTTTTTTAATGCAAGTCCATAATCTTTATCATTGAAAGATAACAATTTTATATCCAAATAATTATTACTTAATAAATTAATTTTTTTATATGTATTATTTTTATAATTATATATTATATAATCATTATCTTTTATAATTATATGATTATTTAAAATATTATAACTATATGTTTTACAATCAATATTAGAACACTTATAAGTATTTAAATAAGTATAATTATAAGTGTTATCATATCTATCATCCCTTAAATTATTAACAGATATTATAGTATTAGAATCATTATCCATATACAACTTTATAACAGATAAATTACTTATAGTATTATTACTATAAATATCAATTTTATTATTATTTGATTTTAAGCTTTTTTTATAGTTAGTAATAATTTTAATTGTTATAAATAATATAATAATTAATAAAATAAATACTATACCAATTAATAATTTTTTATCTTTATTCATAATTACATTACTCCCTTATTCTAACTATTAGCTTCAAAATAATCTCCATAATCTAAATAAATTATACCATTTTGTTTACCAACATTTTCTAAAATCTTATTATACTTATTTATTTTTTCAAACTTATTAACCGTTAAATATACTCTATTACCATCATTCATATACACAAAGTATCTATCTAAATCTATATCATTTGGATCATATTTAATCTCAGACATCTTACATAATATATTTTTATTTATTTTATTAAGAGCTTTTAAAAAATCTTCTTTTTTATTGTCTAAAACATTATTAGTAAGATATGGAGCACAAACTATTTTATCATCTTTTACTTTACCTTTAATAGTTACTTTATAATTAGTTTCTTTATCTATATATAAAACTTTATTTTCTTTTACTTTTATTTTTATATTTAATATTCCTTTTGTTACTTTAACATCTTTTATATATGGATTTTTACTTAAGTTTTTTTCTATAACAAAAGTTATAATTTTAAAATAAGATGGATAATCATCTAACTTAGCTTCTTCAATTATTTCTTGATCAGATAATAATTCATTCCCTTCAATCATTATATTTGTAATTGGAATATCTATATATTTTATACACGCAAAAGAAATTGCTGATAAAACCAGTAATAAAAAAACTAAGCGTCCAACTTTTAATTTCTTTTTTTTCTTTTGCTTTTTCATTTTTCTACTCCCAATTTACAAATTCTTGTTCTATTATAAGATCTACATTTGTTTTTTCTTTAACTTTATCATGAACATAAAAAATTAAATTTCTAACATCACTACCGCTTGCATTATCTTTATTAATTATAAAATTAGCATGTTTAGGACTTACCATAGCACCACCTAACCTAAATCCTTTAAGATTACATTCTTCAATTAATCTACCTGCAAAATCCCCTTCTGGATTTCTAAATACAGAACCTGCTGATGGATAATTAAGTGGCTGAGTCATTAATCTTTTTTGTCTTCTAGACTCCATAAGCTCTTTAATTAAACTTTTATCTTTTTTTCTTAATACTATAGTTGCTTCTATACAAATATAATTAGGATTATGCTTCAAAAAAGAAGATCTATATTTATAATTCAAATCTCTATTATATAAAGTTTTAACTTCTAGTTGCGGAGTTATAACTAAAATTTCTGATGTTATATACCCCATATCTGATTTATAAGCTCCAGCATTCATAAAAACAGCACCCCCAACACTACCAGGTATCCCAGATGCAAACTCTAAACCAGAAAGCCCTTTTTTATAAGCCATATAAGATAATTTTACTAAACTTACACCAGCTTGAGCCTTAATTATAGTATCTTTAATACTAACTTTATTAAATTCATCTAATCTTATTATTACCCCATCATATACTTTATCACTAAAAATCAAATTAGAACCATATCCTAAAACCTTATAATTAATATTATCACTATTTAACTTTTTTAATAACAAAATTAATTTTTCAGTATTTTTAGGATGTACCATCAATTTAGCTACTCCGCCTACTTTATACGTAGTATATTTTTTCAAACTAACATCTTTTGTAAAACGACCAATATTATTTTTCTTTATATAACTAATTATTTTTTCCATTATAATCCCCCAGTAACTTTATAATTTCATCATATATAATAGATGATGCATCACTAACTTTATAAGATTTTAAATTAGTCTTTAATTTATTTAAATATAATTTATCATAAAGAATCTTCTCTACTTTTCTAAGCAGAATATCTCCTTTTAAATCTTTTTCCTCTAACATTACAGCAGCATTATTATTAACTAAATCTAATGCATTTTTATATTGATGGTTCTCGGTAACATAAGGACTTGGAATTAATATTGATGGCACACCAAGAGCTGTTATTTCACTTAAAGTAGATGCTCCTGCCCTTGATACTAAAACATCAGTTTTTTTAAGTAAAGAAGGCATTTGATTTATATAAGGTAAAATTTTTATATTACCAGTATATTTCATTTTTTTAAATTCATCATAATAATTTTTACCCGTTACATAAACAACTTCATACTCTTTATTATTAAATAATGTTAACATATCTTTCATTTTATCATTAATTGTTTTAGAGCCAAGTGATCCCATTACAATTAAAACCAATTTCTTAGTAGGATTAAGACCATATTCTTTTTTATCTATAACCTTAGAATTTATAGCGTTTTCAGAACATGGATTACCTGTATATATAACTTTATTTTTATCTTTTATACTACCTTCAGTACTTTTAAATGATATAAATACTTTATCAACAAAAGATGATGCAAATTTATTAGTAATTCCAAAAATAGAATTTTGCTCATGTATACAGCACTTTATACCAAGCTTATGAGCAGCATAAACAACAGGTGCACATACATATCCGCCAACACCAATTACTATATCAGGTTTAAATTCTTTCATTATTTTTTTACATTTAGATACACCAGATAAAAAAAGATAAACACTTCTAAAGTTCTTTAAACTAAGTTTTCTATAAAAACCATCTATTTTTATACCAACAAAATCATATCCCGCTTTCGGAACTATATCTTTTTCCATTCTATTATCTGTCCCAATATACAAAATCTTTGCATTCTTATCCTTTTGTTTTATTTTATTTAATATAGCTAGTGCTGGATAAATATGTCCCCCTGTACCTCCAGCCGATATAATTACTCTCATATTTCACCTACTATCATGATTATATCATAATTATATGAATTTTATATAAGAAAAAGAAGATGCTTTATAAATATTTACAATTTTAATCACGAAAAAAGACAATAGCCCTGATAAAACCATCGTCTTCCTAGTTTTAATGAAAAATCACTCAAATTCCAGGCAAACCCCAAAACTTTTTTCAAATATTATCAGTATCTGATGTGACATCTTATTCATATGAGTTTTCTTTCTCACTTACAATTGTAACACCTAAATGGAAATAAGATTAGCTCTAGCTATTTTCATACGTTCTATATTTCGAACTTATAGACTAAAATTTTCTTCGTTTAGTAAATGATTAAAAACTCATTTACTAAATCTATCTCGCCTATATCTAACATCTAGGTTACCTTAATTTTATCATTTATATTATATTTGTCAATAGTTTTCTGTACTTTTTGTAAAAAAAATTGTAACTATTGTAACATATTTAATTATTAAAAAGCACCATATTAAATGATGCTTTCAAACCCCTTTTAATTCATAATATTAATTTATTTCTCTTTTATTTCCAGTATATGTCCAACCTGAAATCGAAGTTTTAGAAGACCAGATATATTCATTATCACAGCTAGTTTTAAACTTCTTACTTGGATTTTTTGTATCACTAGTATTTACTGTCTTAACACACTTAGTACCATTTAATGTATAACTATTATCTTTACATTCATAAACTTTTTTATCAGTAACTGTAGTTTTTATGCATTTTTTACCTTCTAAAGTATAACCAGAATAATCATCACATGTATATCTTGTCTTAGAATTTTCCTTAGCACATTTTTCTACATTATTTGTTTTAGATGTACCACTAGGACAAGTACACTCTTTAACTTTTGTTGTAACAGTACATTTAGTTCCTGATAATTTATATGTCTTATCACTAGTATTACTTGGACATAAATAAGTTATTTTAGAACACTTATTATTTGATGTCTTAGTAGTACCTGATGGACAAACATATTCATATACTTTTTTATTACAATACTTTGGATCATCAGTCTTAGTAGTACCTGATGGACATTTATATTTAGTAGTAGTTTTTGTACAAGTTTTTTTATCCTTATCAAGTACATATTTAGAGCCATATTTAGAACAACTCATAGTCTCTTCAGTCTTAGAACAAACATCTCCATTAGCCTTATAACCATCTGGACATTTTTTAGTTATATTTGTTTTCTTACGGCACTTATTAGTATCATATAATTTATAACCTTCAAAATTATCACATGAATATTCATACTTAGTAGCTTTCTTTTCATACTTATAATATGTATATACATTTTCTAATGTAACACAAGTTTTACAAGTTGGAACAGATTCTATATCAATCAAAACTAATTTCTCACTATCTTTAACATAACCTAAATTACTTTTATCAGATTTAACTGTTGACACATAAGTCCATTTAAACTCAGTAGCATACTTAGTTGCTGTAATAACACTATAATTTTGTACTTTTATATAATCAGAATTAGTAGTTTTCTTAGTTATAATAGCACCCTTAGTATCATAAGAATTAACCTTACTTGCAGTTACAACTTGAACTTTTTCTTTTTTAGTTGCATCTTTAGTACTTGTCTTTTTAGTAGCATTTATAGTTGAAGTCTTATTTACGTTTTTGCATGAAGCATCTACATAAGATGTTAACTTATCTGTAACTACTTTAGCATTTTTTGTATCAGTATTAGTTATTTTAACTACTTTTACACTAGCATCATCAGATACAACTTCTGAATTATTTTTAATACATACATTTCCTACTAAATTATAACCTGCTTGACACTCATATTTTTCAAATTCTTCAGTACAAACCCTTTTTGTATACTGATATTCATATAATTTAGCTACAAAACTTGTCGTTACTCTTTTAGTAGTTGTAGTAGTACTTTTTAAAGTAGTTTTACTATTTACTTTAGTTGTATCATCTATTCTTTTAACAGTAGTTGTTTCTAAAGCTTTACAAGTATCACTACATATATCATAACATCCAAAATGAGTTATAATATAATCTTTTTTATCAGAACATGACAAATAAATTTTTATAACATACTCATTTTCTAACTTAGTAATCTTTATATAAGAATCATCTTTATTACAAGTTTTACCATTAGAGTCTGTTAAAGGCAAAATAAGCTTATTATCTATCATTTCCCTTAAAGTCATTTTCTTAAAATCATTAATATTTTGTGGTAATCTTTCTACTGTATAATAAGATTTAGCCACATCTTTCATTCTATCTATATTATCAGCAAAAATCTGATTATTAAGTGGTTTTAAGTCTGGCATTGGAAATAGCCAAATAAGCAAAAATATAAAAATCACAATTAAAATTAATCTAATTAATAAATCTTTAATAGTTAATCCATTTCTTTCTTCTTCCATATTAAAATCCCCCTCTTGACTTAATGGCGTTTATTTTAGCACAAAAGTATTTCAAAGTCAAGTACGTTTTTCTTAAGGCAGTAAAATAGAATGAATTTTCTTCGCAATAATTTTTTGTTATAATTATTATA
>CAYOAY010000033.1:0-12616 GCA_964402155.1 uncultured Muribaculaceae bacterium
ACACGGCATATCCAACTGTTAATGTTAATAAAAATGCTAGTACTCCAACTATTATTTTATTTTGCTTATTTAATTTCATACTTTTTAACTTCTTTCTTGTTTATAATATCAAAAACGCCCCCCCCCTATGTCAATATTTTTAATTTGAGTTTACAATTGATTTACTATAAATTTGCAAATTATTTTATGTTTTTTACATATTAATTTTGCAACTCAACTACCTAGTTATATAAAATACATTATTCATAATTTCTATATCTATTTAATAAAAGATATCTTTCATCTTTATAAGCATTATTTAGATAAAAATAGTTTATCCTTTGCCTTCTCATATTTTCTATATTACTATTTTTTATATAATAAGGCTTAACATTTTTTATTGGATATTTATATCTTTCAAACAAAAATTTATTAAATAAATATGGAATATCATTTATATTTTTTACTATAGATGATATTATAAAAGATAATATAATAACATAACTTAATTCTATTTTTAATTTATAAATAATAAGCAAAATAATAAATACTATAATAAATAATAATGATATAGAATTAATTATATAAAGACTTTTTTTATATGAAAAGATCTTATTTAATAAAACATTTAAAACTTTAGAACCATCAAGAGGAATAATAGGTAATAAATTAAATATCAATATAGAATAATGATATTTTTTAACTATTAATAAGAAACTTAAATCTAATATACCTATCTTATTTAATATATACAATAAAAAATAAAAAATACATTGCATTAAAATACCAGATATCGCTATTAAAAATTCTTCTTTAAATGATTTATCAATATTTTCATTATAAATAATATAACCTCCATATATATTTATTTTTACTTTATTTATATTCCATTTATATATTAAAGACATAATAATATGACCTAATTCATGTATTATTATAATTAAAAATAAACTAAATATATCTTTAAATAAGCCTGATATTAAAGATAGAAATATTAATAGTAAAAAGTAAGGAGATATTTCTATTTTTTTATAAATACTCTTCATAAGATAAATACTTATTATTCTTTTCAAATATTAAATAAAGATTATTATCACAAGTACCTAGAATCTGTCCTTTTTCAACATAATCATATAATTTAATATCTATATTAGTTAAATATCCATAAGTTATATTAAGACCATCTTTATCTTGAATCTTAATCATATTATTATATTTATCATCCTTTTTAACTTCTATTACTATACCCGATTTAATACTTGATACAGTATAATTATTAGATACTAAAAGAATATATCCATTATTTTCCTTTTTTATACTTTCATAAACTATTTTTTCATTAGATACTTTTTTAATTTCATTTTTAAAATTATTTTTAAATGGTATTACATCGCCTAAATACTTTTTATATACATTATATATTTTAGCAAAAGAAAGAGAATTTTGATAAACTATCTTTTTAACATTTTCTTTATTTTTATTATCTTGCTTTATATATATTAAAGTAGATAAAAAAAGTACTATAACAATTAGACATTTAACTAATATAGAAAATAAAAACTTATTTATAAATTTATTAGCTTTTTTAGTTGTTTCACTTTTTTTCTTAAACTCCATATTATTATACATATATATTCACCTAATTAAAAATATGAATGTTTTTTATTTCTATTACTAATAATATTTTTAATCCCTATAAATATAGTATATAAAAATGTAAAATATAAAGTATTAATAATAATACTTTTAATATATAAATTAAGTATATACATTATACTTTTAGGTATATAAAAATATGTAAAATAAAACATAATTATAATATATAAAATAGATAAAATATAATAATAAAATATAGCTTTAATATAATTTATATTATTATCTATTAACATTTTTGATATATAATATATAAAGATAAATATAAAACCATTTAAAAAAATAGTACTAGTATACAATAGATCATATATAATTCCAGATAAAAAAATAATTATATATAAGTATTTATTTTCTATATTAAAAGTAGATGATATTATTATCATAACAACTATAAATAAAGGCATTATATCTTTAAATAAACTAGGTATTATACCTTCTAACATAATAGATAATAAAAATAAAAAAATAGTTATATAAATCATTTATTTCACCACCCAAACAAATAATAAATCACTATAATCTATATCTTGTTTAACTAATAAAGTTTTAGATAAACCATAATTACTAGTCTTTTCTTCTTTTACTATACCTATATAAATATTATTATATAAAGTATTATTATAATTTGATAATGAAACTTTTGAATTATTTAATGAATCAGTTTTACCAATTATATCAGTTACTTCAAATACATTATTTATAGGATCATACTTTTTAAGTACTCCAGGTATTTTTTTATCATTATTTTCTATAATAACAGATATTATATTATTTTCATTTACACTAGTTAATAACTTTACTTCACTTACATTTTTACCTACCTTTGATATAAAACCTATTAAGCCCTTATCATTTACTACTGCACTTCCTTTTTTTATACCATCATTTAAACCTTTTGATATATCTATTCTATCAAAGAAATATTTAGATGTATGATTTATAACTTCTGCTATAACATAATTATTATTACTTTCATTTACCTTTAAACTTTTTCTTAATATATCATTTTCATACTCTAAATATTTAGTTTTAGAATTTATCATATTATTCTTAAAATCTTTATTTGTATATAAATGATCTATAAAATACTTATTTACTTTTGAATTAATTTCTTTGAAATAAGATTCTATAAAAAAATATTTTCTATCTATTAAAACTAAAGAAGATGATATTACTAATAAAAATATAGTAATAACAACAAATATAACTGCTTTTTTTTCAAAGTTATTTTTTTTACCATTTATTTTTTTCTTCATTTTAAATTACCTTTCTAAAGCATCATTTTCATAAAAACTATAATAATTATTATTACCTATTATTATATGATCTATTATTGGTATTCCTTGTAGTTTACCTATTTTAACTAAATGACTTGTTATATTTATATCCTCATTTGATGGTATAACATTACCTGATGGATGATTATGTAAGCATATTATATAAGCTGCAGATGATAAATAAGCCTCTTTAAATATTTCTCTTGGATGAACTAAACTTCTATTTAAAGTTCCTTTAAATAACAATTTTTTTGCTATTAATTTTTTATGTTGATCTAAATATAAAGAATAAAAACACTCCTGAGTTAAATCTTGCATCTCTGATCTAAAATGAGAAAATATTTTAACTGCACTATTACACTTTAAATCTTTATCTAGTGGTCTGCTTTCATATACTCTTCTTCCAAGTTCTAAAGCTGCTAAAAATTCAATTGCTTTAACTACACCAATACCATTAATACTAATTAACTTACTTAAATTAATCTTTTTTAAATCACTTACATCTTTTACAAGCTTAATTACCTGGCTTGCTAAATACCTAGATGAATAATCTTTAGTACCAGTTTTTAATATAATAGCTATTAACTCTTCAGTAGATAAATTACGAGCTCCATACTTTATTAATCTTTCTCTAGGTCTTTCTTCTTCAGGTATATTTTTTATTAAAACACTATTCATCTTCTACCACCAAACTTGTATAACATGCTAATATTTGTCTTTGTATAATTAAAAGTGACTTTTCATCTTCTGTTGCACTAAGTAATTTTTCATATTCATTTAAATTAGAAATAAATTCTTCGTTATCAATAGATAATTTTTCTATTTCTAACTTAATATTTTTTAAAGTATATAGATTTAATATTTTATTGGCATTATCTAAAGTCTTAGTAATAGCTAAATAAACACTATAATTACCATCTTCTTCTATATAAATATATCTATCTATATCTTTTAATTTATTTGACATATCATCTTCACTACTATAGCTTCCATATTTTAGCATATATATTTTTTCATCTAAATTAGCTACTTGTTTTATACTTAAATTATCATATCTATCAAATGTTAATTTACCAAGTAGTGCACCAGATGCTAAAGCTATAAATACCCACAAAAGAGTTCTTTTCATTTTTAATTCACCTCACATACATAATAAGATAAATTAAATAAAATATATGTCGAAAAAAGATGTTTAGATTATTTTCTAAACATCTTATAAGTCTGATTTATTTATTTCTATTACGGGGCGAATTGAAGCACCATTAATTGGTGAATCATCATTAGTTAATTCTCCATTTGAGTTAATATTGCTAGTTACTACTATAACGCTGTAATCATTATTAGCAGTTCCTGTAAAATATTGTGGCACTTCATATAACCACTTTCTGTTATTATTAACTTCATTAGTATTACAAGTAGTATCACTACATCCTAGAGCTTTTAGTTCTTCTAATTTAATTAATCTTGCTTTTATATTTATTTTTAAACTATCCTTAAAATAAGTTACATAGTTTTATAATGGAGTATAAAGAAATGAATTTTCATCATAAATATATGCAGGATAACTAAAATCTTTTTTTAAAATTTCTTTCCATTCATATACATAACAACCAGAACCATAGTAAACTCCCTCACTAAACTGACAAGCTGTATAATTTCTATAAACTTTAAATTCATGTTTTTTTCCATCATATTCATTAAAGACAGTTTCTACTTTTGGTTCTTGTTGAAGGCCGTAATTAGTTTTAGAATTTTCACCTATATATTCGCATCCCGGATCATACCAATATCCAGGCCCTTCACCTTTTTCATAAACAAGCCCATATTTAGCTAGTGCTGTAACAGTTGTTCCATCATCACTAATTACATAAAATTCTTCTTTTTTACCTGTATCTTTATTAGTAAATGATATTTCATCACCAACATTATAATTTTTACTAGAGCTATTTCCTCCAGAGTCATTTTCTTCCAAATTACTTCCACAACTATCAGGTTTACTTAAAATACCATTTTCACTTAAATTAGTACAAATAGTTTTGTCTTCATACTTATATGAATTATTTTGTTCTGCTTTAGTAAGATCTACATTATTAAATTCTCCTTTATCTGTAGCTTTTAATACTATCAAATAAGTATTATCACTATTCTTACTAACAAAAATATTATATTCATCTTCTGAATAATCTAATCTTTCTTTTAATAAATTCTCTTTTAATTCTTCTAACTGAACTATTTCTTTAGCATTTTTAACTACCATATCCATTGTTTTAACAAAGCTTGTTGCTCTTGTCTTTACTATAGTAGTATTTACACTCATAGTTGCAATTACCATTATAATAGCAAGTACAACTATAACAGCTAGTAACTCAACTAACGTAAAACCTTTTTTATTACTCATAAACTTAACTCCTTAACTTGTTATAAATTCTACCAATACTGGTCCTAATATAATTAAAAGTATTAATGGTATAAAAAATAATACTGAAAATATACTTATCTTATTTGGTATTTTATTTATTTGAGCCTTTATATCCATTACTTGTTTATCTTTTAGAAAATCAAGCTGATTATACATAGTTTCAATTATACTATTACCAAATAAATTAGACTGTTCCATATTAAGTATTATATTATTAATAGTTAAACTTGGTATTCTTTTACTCATTAAAGATAAACTTTCAGTTAAAGACTTACCAAAATTAACTTGTTTTAATGTCTCTTTAAATTCATCAGATATTTCAGAATTAATATACTTACAAGCCATTTTAATAGCATTTTCTAAATTTCTACCAGATTCAAGTGCAAGTGTTAATACCTCAAAATAGTAATACGCTTCACTATCTAGTTTTTTTTCTCTTTTTTTAAGTGGTAAATCAATCATTACATAACCTACTAAATAATACCATAATACTGTTATTATTGGTGCAAATAAAGCTCCTAAATTAGAAAATATAAATGATACTAAAAACACTATCATAGAAGTATAAAACCTAAAATTCATAAAATATTCTTTACTAAACTTTTTAGATACTCCAAATAAATTTATTTTATCTTCTATTTTTTTAATATCCTTTTTTCTATATATACGATTTATAAAAGTTCTTTTATCCTTCATAGCTAAAACCTCACTTTCATAATACGTTTAACTATTAAAGCATAACTTACATAAACTATTATAATTAAACCTAAAATAATATTTCCTATAGTTGTATTTAAAAGGGGCATAAAATAACTTGAATCTAAAATAAATATTATACCTATAAAAATAAATGGCATAAAAAGAAGTATTTTACTTATCATTTTAGCTGAAGATGTTAATGATTTCATTTCTTGTCTTAATTTTCTTTTATTAAATAACATTTTCTCAATAGACGAAAAAACCTTTATAATATTACCACCTGTTTTATTTAATATACTTAAAGATGATGTTATATAACTTACTTCTTCAGATTCTACTCTTTTACTAAATCTATCAAATACAACATCTAAAGATAATCCATAACTAATTTCTAAATGCATCTTCTTAAATTCTTGTTTAATAGGTCCTTTAAGTTCATTTGCTACTATTTCAATAGCTTGCATAGTACTTCTTCCAGATCTAAATGCATTATTCATTATTATTATTGCATTTAATAATTCTTCTTCTACCTTTTTTTTCTTTATATAATTTTTAAATTTATAATATATATCAAGTAAATAAAAACCTAACATGCCAGATATTAATATATCAATAAAACTAGGAAACTTTCCTTCAATTATTCGGGCAAAGAAAATTATAAATATAAATATAAAACACATTATTATCTTATTACTTATAAAATCAATAGCTATTATATTTTTAGATTCATCATATGAAATATATTTATTATATTTAATTGCATATTTTTTAATTGAACTAAACTTTTTTAAATATCTACTTATTTTTGATACTATATTTTGATAATTAATTGATAATAAATCAAATATTGAAATAGAATTATCTTTAATAGCATCAATACTATATTTTGATATTCTTTTCTCTAAATTTAAGCTTTTATTATACATTATCAAATAAAATATTATAAATGCTAATAATACCATTATTATTGTTTGGACAATAAACACATTCATTTTTATCTATCCCCTTTATTTCTTAAAATTAAAAATATCATCTAAGTCATCTATACCCTTACTTTTTATTTTATTATATACATTTGGAATACGCCTTTTTAAATCAAAAGCACCTTCAACTTCAGCACTTTTTGTTAAACCTGTTTGCTTAAAATTAAATATTTCTTTTAACTGTATCATATCATCTTTAAAACCATCTACTTCACATATACTAGTAATTTTTCTTCTTCCATCAGATAACCTAGTAATATTAACTACTAAATCTATAGCATTTTCTATATATTCACGAATAGCTTTAATAGGTATTTCCATACCTGCCATTAAAACCATAGTTTCAAGTCTATTTAAAGCTTCTAGTGGACTATTAGCATGCATTGTAGTAAGAGAACCATCATGACCAGTATTCATAGCTTGAAGCATATCAAAAGCTTCTTTACCACGAACTTCACCAACTATAATTCTATCAGGTCTCATACGAAGAGAATTAATAACTAAATCACGTATAGTAACTTCTCCAGTTCCTTCATAATTAACTAATCTTGTTTCAAGTCCTATTACATGACTTTGATGAAGTCTTAACTCAGCAGCATCTTCTATAGTAATAATTCTCTCATCATTACCTATAAAAGAAGATAAAGCATTAAGAAGCGTTGTTTTACCACTACCAGTACCACCACATATTATAATATTTAATTTAGCTCTAACAGAAGCATCTAAAAACCTAGCCATATAAGGAGTCATAGTACCAGTTCTTAAAAAATCTTCTATACTTTGCATATCACGTCTAAACTTTCTAATTGTAACTACAGGCCCTTTTAAAGATAATGGAGGTATTACAGCATTTAATCTTGATCCATCTTCCATTCTAGCATCAACCATAGGATTTGCAGTATCTATTGTTCTGCCTAGTGGCTGAACTATTTTTTGAATAGTTCTAATAATATGTTCATCATTTATAAATGATACAGAATCATCACGAGATATTTGACCATCTATTTCTACATAAACTTCATTTTTACCATTTACCATTATTTCAGTTATATTAGGATCTTCAAGTAACTCAGTAATAGGTCCATAACCATTTATTTCATTATCTATTAAATTAAATATATGATTTCTTTCTAAATTAGTTAAATCATAACCAAGTAATGCTTTATCTATTTCAGTATTTATATATTCATTTAAAGACTTACTATTAGGTATTTTATCATCTATAAGATTAGATATAATAGTATTTCTAAGCTCATCTAATAATTCTTTATCTTTAAATATATCATAATCCTTTAAAGGAGTAAAAGAAGTTTTTTCTTCATTTATATCAAAAGCTTTCATAAGTTTATTCATTACTCTTCACCTCTATTTTACTTTTACTATTTTCTAGCAACGAATTAGCTAATTTAGTAAGATTTAAAATATCACTTTTTTTACTTTTTCTAATCTTTTTATCAAGAGTTAATATTTTACCATCTATAACATACTTATCTATATCTTTTATATAAAAACTTCTATCAATTGTATAATCAATATTATGTTTAATTATATTTTTAATATCAAATAATGAAAAATAATCTTTACCCGTATCTTTAGATGAATTTAATACTACTTTATAATTATTCTTTTTAGTATCTTCAAAAATAGCTATCATACTTCTAGTATTTTTTAAATCAACTAAATCATTAGTAACCATAAGTAAAGTATTATCACTTTTATCCATAGCACATAATGATATAGGACTTATATTATGTGATGTATCTATTAATATAACATCATATTTATATATAGCAGATATTATAATTAAATCTATATATTTAGAATCTATTTTAAGAGCAGATCTAGGATCTGTTGGTGATGATAATACATCTATTTTTTCATTATATTTACCTATATAATTTTCAATACCATTAAATCTATTATTAGACATATCATCAACTACATTATAAATAGTTTTAGTATTATCAGTATTTAAACTAATAGATACACCTCCACTATTTAAATCTAAATCCATTATTAATACTTTTTTATCTAACATACTATATATTCCTGCCATATTAATTAAAGTAGTAGTTTTCCCAACACCACCTTTACAAGAAAATACAGTAACTATTTTAGCTGCACTTTTTTTCATCTAACTATCCACCCTTTCAATTATCTTTTCTTCTTCATTAAAATAACCAGCATATATACACTTTTGAGCATAAATTTCTTTTCCAATTATAGAACTAAAAAAACTTTTAGTAGACTTAGATATCATAATATCTATTTTTTTATTATCACTATCTATATCTATTTTATATTCATCTATATCTTCATCATTTTTATATATAAGATTAACCATTTCATTATAAGGGTCATTTTCTATATTATTAAGACCATAATCAAGTACTAATTTTGCTATTAAATTAATTTTTCTACTATTATATTTAGCATAAGATAAATCTACTATTAATGCACCCATAATTATTACTAAAGGAACAAATATAATAAATAATACTAAAGATTGCCCTTTATTATTTAACTTACTCATTTTTTATCACCCTATATACATTAACATCAAATACATCACTTAATATATAAGATAATCCTGGAGTAATAGGTTTAATATTCTTTTCTAATTTTATAGTAGTATAAGAATCATTTGTAATTATATTAATATTAATATCTTTATTATCCATAGCATTATTAATTTCATCTAGTGTTTGTCCTGCTTTATAAAAAGTAATTATATCATCTGTCTTACTTTCCAGATCGCTTTTTAATGATATAATTCTTCCAAAATCAATAATACAAAATATAAGTATTAATATAACAGGTAAAATCATAACAAATTCAACTAATGCTTGACCCTTATTATTTTTCATAGTTATCCCCTCTATTATCATGATAATTATATCAAAAAAGACTTTTTATTACAATCTTATAAAATAAATAAAAAAAATATTTTACATAAAAAGAAAACTAGAAATCTCGCCCGAGTTTGACAGTTTCATCTTTTTTTTGCTCGCAATTCCTTATAAAATAAGGGATTCATTATTTTTTCAACTTGCGTAATTTTTCAGCACATTGATTTTAAATAAAAAATATGCTAGAATCACATTGTGTTAGTAATATTAATTTCATAAAGGTTTAACAAACGCTAATAATTATAAGGCTTTAAACACTATGCGTATAAAATTTTTGAAAAAAATTTTTAAATAATTTCAAAATATAAAAAATTACGCATTTTTTTCGTGAAGTAAAATCCTTATAAAATAAGGTCAAAACCACATTTTTTGATTCTAAACTGTCAAACTCAGGATTATATCAAAAAAGACTTTTTATTACAATCTTATAAAATAAATAAAAAAAATATTTTACATAAAAAGAAAACTAGAAATCTCGGTTCTATAAAATCTAGTGTGAAGTGATTTTTAAGTAAAGTAGCATAAAATAAGGAAAAAAATAATGTTTTTTAACTTTAAACTTTATTAATCATTTTTTTCCTTATTTTTTCCACTTATTTAAAAATTATACTTGGAGTAAAAAATAAAACTTCTATTTTTTCTACTTCAAGTCTTTTTTATTTTTCCCAAGTTTGACAGTTGTAATTCAAAAAACGTTTGCAAAGTATTATAAATACTTGTTTTTTTATGTGCTTTGAACTTGCGTAGTTCTCGTAGTTCTGATATAATATATATGTTAGGATGTGAATGATATGAGAATTAGTTATTCTAAAGCCAAAAATTCAATTAATTATTATATTATTGATGACTATACTAGGAATGGCAAAAGAACAACAAAAATAATAGATAAAATAGGAAATTATAATAAGATATCAGAACAAGCAAAAAAAGAAAATGTTGATGTTGACACTTGGCTTAAATCATATTTAAAAGAATATTTAATTAATAATGGATTATCTAAAACGCAACAAACAAAAGTTATTATTGAAAAATATTCTAATAAATTAATTCCTAAAAATACAATTAATAAATATAATGTAGGATATCTATTTTTAAAAGATATTTATTATTCTTTAAAAATAGATCAAATAATAAAGGCCATTACTAAAAAATATAAGTTTGAATTTAACTTAAATGAAGTATTATCTAATTTAGTTTTTTCTAGAATTATATACCCCTCATCTAAACTTAAAACCTATGAATTAAGTAAAAATTTTATTGAAACTCCTAAGTATAATCTTGAAAATATATATCGTGGTTTAACATACTTAAATACTGAATTAGATTTTATACAAAAAGAAATATACAATAATAGCAAATCAGTAATTGATAGAAATACTAGAATTATGTATTTTGATTGTACTAATTATTATTTTGATATAAATGAAGAAAATGACTTTCAAAAGTATGGTAAAGGAAAAGATGGTAAAGCTAAACCT
The DNA here is from genome assembly GCA_964402155.1 of uncultured Muribaculaceae bacterium. Taxonomy (GTDB): domain Bacteria; phylum Bacillota_I; class Bacilli_A; order RF39; family UBA660; genus Aphodocola. The sequence goes on from CAYOAY010000033.1 coordinate 11,398, forward strand.
TTAGTTGGAATGGGATTATTTATGGATGGTAATGGTCTACCTATTGCAATGAATATATATCCAGGAAACGAAAATGAAACAAAGCATTTAATTCCATTACAAGAAAAAATTGAAAACGAGTTTGATTTAAAAAATAAGCAAACTATTATATGTACTGATGCAGCCATGTGTACAGATGAAATTAAGAAGTTCAATATAAAAAATAGTAAAGCTTTTGTTATTACGCAATCTATAAAGAAATTAAAAGAAATATATCAAAATGAAGTGTTTGAAGATAGCAACTGGAGAATTTTGGACGATTTAAGTAGAACTTATAAATTAAGTGATATATTAAGCGATGAAGAATTATCTAAAAAACATTATGAAACCATATTTTATAAGATAGTTCAAACAGAAACAGCTCATGTTGTTCAAGATTTAATAGTTACATTTCAAATCAAATATAGAGATTATTTAAGAAATGTAAGAAACGGGCAAATAGAAAGAGCAAAGAAAAAAATAGTCTCAGCTAATAAAGGTGAGAAAATAAAATTAAGTGTTAATCCTAATGACTTTAGAAGATTAATAAAAGAAGAAGTAAGTGAAAGCAAAAAAGAAAAGAATAAAAAGAAAAATGATACTAATTCATTTAATGAAAAAAAACAAGAAATAGATTATTATTATTCATACTCTATTGATCAAGGCAAAGTTAGAGAAGAAGAAAAATATGATGGCTACTATGGAATTACAACTAATTTAAATGGTGAAATAAAAGATATATTAAAGATATCTAAGAATAGATGGGAAATTGAAGAATCTTTCAGAATATTAAAAACTGATTTTGATTCAGGAACTGTACATTTGTCAAGAGAAGATAGAATAAAAGCGCACTTCTTAACTTGCTTTATCTCATTATTAATCTATAGAATATTAGAAAGTAAATTAGATTATAAATATACAAATACACAAATAATAGATAAATTAAAAGAGATGGAAGTATATGAAGAAAAAGGAAATGGATATTGTCCTACTTATGTAAGAACTAATTTAACAGATGATTTACATGCAATTTTTGGCTTTAGAACTGATTATGAAATAATAAATTATGAAAATTTTAAAAAAATTTTTCAACATATAAAAAAATGATGAAACTACGCAAAAAAGAAAAATCTCTTAAGTCGAGTGTGTAAATAAATCTGTGTAAATAAGAAATCTTTCCATGATAAAATAAAAGAAATGG
>CAYOAY010000034.1:0-11944 GCA_964402155.1 uncultured Muribaculaceae bacterium
ATCTGTCCAATTCCTACATTGACATTTTTGTCCAATTCTATATTAACATTTACAACGAATTATAACAGGCACTTCGAGTGCGTAAAAATGAATGTCTGCCTTATAGTTATTTATAAATTCGGTTGTAGATAATGGAAACTAATTTTAATATTAGAGTTCGGATGATTAAGCGTGTAGGAATATAGGTAATTCAATATGGTATTAACCGAAATATTTATGAAAGGTGTTTAATGATGAAATATATTTTAAGTTTTGATATTGCTAAAGGTAAAAGTGTTTATTGTTTTATTGATGAATTAAGAAATGTAATTATTGATGCTTCTTTAATTGAACATAAAAAAGATGAATTTGATTTATTATTTAATAAAGTTAAAAATTATTCTAATCTAGTTGTTATTATGGAATCTACCTCTATTTATCATTTACCAGTTGAAACTTATTTCAGATCAAAAGGTATTGATACAATTGTTATTAATCCTAAACTTGTTAAACAATTTAAAGATACTTTAAATAAATCTAAAACTGATAAATTAGATTGCTTTAAAATTGCTAGGTGTTATTTAGGAACTATTGATAATTTTTATTATAAAAATGATGAATATTTTATGTATAATCCACTTGCTCGTCAGTATTGGTCTTTAATCGAAGGACAAACCAGATTAAAAAATAGATACAAACAACTCATCGATATTGTTTTTCCTGAATTTGCTTTAATTTTCAACGATTTATATGATGATTTAGCTTTAAATTTTATCCATGATTTTCCTCATCCAGTATTATTTGTTAATCGTAGAATTGATTATTTAATGAATTATTTAAAGGAAAAGAACGGAACAACTCAAGCTTATAGATTCAAGAATAAAGTTTTAAAAATGAAAGAACTTGCTGCAAATTCTTTATGTTTTGTTGCATTTGATTCTTATCAAGTTCAGAATTTAGTTCAAGTAATTGAAATGATTCAATATCACAAGTCTGAAATTAATAAACTTAAAACCCAACTTATTAATGAAATGAAAGATAAAAAATTATTTAAAATAATAAATTCAATTCCTGGATTTGGTGAATTTTCCACTGCTTTGTTTCTAGCTGAAGTTGGTGATATCACTAGATTTGATGATAAGTATCAATTTATATCTTTTATAGGGATTGACTCAGTTACTTCACAATCTGGAGTTTCTGCTTATAATGGTCCTATTTCTAAAACAGGTTGTAAATTTGGCAGAACTATTTTATTTAATGTTGTTACAACATTAATTCAAATTAGCGCACATTCTGATAAAACTAATCCTATTTATTTGTTTTTCAGAAAAAAACAATCCGAAGGCAAACACCATTATAAATGCATAATTGCCTGCGAAACAAAATTATGTAAAATCATTTATAAATTATGTTCTTCCGATTGTCTATACAAAAACAAATAGACTAATTTACCAAAAATTTTAAAAATTGAGGGAACTCAGTTCTTTTTGTCGTGACTATAATATCATGAATTTTGTGATTTGACAAAACTTAGATAATCATTTTAGAAAAGAAAAAAAACCATTTAAATGGTCTTTTTACTATGCATTTACAGCATCTTTTAATTTAGAACCAGCTTTGAATGTAACAGCTGTTCTAGCAGCAATTTCAACTTTTTCACCAGTTCTTGGATTACGTCCTTCTCTAGCTTCTCTTTTAGAAGTTGCAAATGTTCCAAATCCTACTAAAGAAACTTTTTCACCATTTTTTAATGTTTCTTGAATACTTTCCATAGTTGCATCTAATGCACGAGAAGCATCTGCTTTAGTTAATCCAGCTTTTTCAGCGATCATTTCTACTAATTGTTGTTTTGACATATTAAAACCTCCATATTTTTAAGTCATCATAAGCTATCTTGCTTACAATATAAGCGTAACATTTCTTGATAAATAATTCAAGTATTTTATATATTTTTTATTCATTTTTTTGTTATTTTACAACGTTTTTCTACTATCTAATGTAAATTTTACCACTAATCTTTTGCTTTTATCATTTTTATTACAAGTAATAAGTAATAAAGTCTTATTTTCATCATTATTTAAAATATCAATATCATAACTTGAAACATCATATTTTCTATTAAATACATAAGTTAATTCATAACTATCTATATACAATTTAACAATACTATCTTTATTTAACTCATCTATTCTATTAAAAAATAAACCAAGTCCCATGCCAGAATGACCAAATATAATTATTTTTTCATCATAATTATTATTCCTATAATATACTAAATTCTTATCTAAGTTTTTAAAATCATCATCTGCCTTTTTTACAATAGATTTTAATTTTATACTTGGTATATTAATTAACATAACGTTTTTATAATTATAATTTGATTCATTTTTATAATAACTTACAACTTCTTTATCATCTTTATATTTATAATATGTTACATAAAATAATTCTTTAGATATAACCATAATTAATAATACAATTGCTATTTTAAATATGCTTTTTTTCATAAATAAAACCCATACTAACTAATGATAAAGATAAAATACCATATAATAAATTATTATTACCTGTATTAGGAAGTTCTTCTTTTATAATTATAGGCTCACTATTGTCTTCTTCTTTTTCTTCTTCTTTTTCTTCTTTAGGTAATCTATGATTTATTAATACTATATTTTGAGTTATATTATTTTCATCTATAGTAATTTCTTTATTATCAACTATATCAATACCATCTAATGTACTTACTTGTTTTATTATATATTTACCATATGGTAATTCAACTATTATTTCACCATCTATATTAGTTACTTCTTCTTTAATTAAATTACCATCTATATCATATATATTAAACTTAATACCTTCTTCTTTAATACTTATATCATTTTCTATATCATCTAGCATTTTTATAATTACTATCTTATTTTTAATTATTCGTTCATAAGAATTAACAGTGGTTTCTAAATTATATGAATTAATAAATACTCTTGTTAAAGAATTACTTAAAGTATATCCTTTACTTGGTTTAATTTCTTTTACTCTATACTCTCCTTTAGATAATCTATCAAATATTATTTTACCATTTTCATCTGTTTTTTTAGTTTTAATTAACTTATCATTAGAATCATATAAACCATATATAGCACCTTCTAAAGAAGCGTATTTAGATGATAATTTTTTACTTTTAGTATCATAATCTTTTTTATCAATAATTATTTTTGCATATGTATAATTAGTAGTATATTTTTTTTCAAATGAATATGGATATTCAAAACTACCTAATGTCTGATATCCATCTTTATAATAAAATTTCGTTGTTTTACCATTAGTTTTTCTTCTTAATATAAATGAATTATCTTTTTCTTTAATATTTATTTTAATCTTATTATTACTAATACTAACATCATTATTTCCAACTACATCAAAATCATTTAATGAATTATTTAAATCTTCTAATATTACCTCATCTCCTACTATATAAGTCTTTTTTAAATTAATTTTAGGTGCAACTTCATAACTATCTACTAACTTTAATATTTCATTTTTATAATAATCAACATTTATTATATTTCCATTATATTTAGCATCAGTCCACCATACATCAGATACTCCCATTAATCTCCATATAAGCTCTTGAGCAGCCATATAATACTTCTTATCAGTATGATCCTTATAACCATAGCCATAATATCCTATTAAACTAAGTCTTTTAATATCTACGTTTTTTAACTTAGTATCTGATATATTAGTAGTAGATGAATAATATGATTCATTATCAGCTACTATACCTGGTTCAATACAATATGATATAACACCATTTACATCAAACATAGCAAGATTTGTTATATGATCTTCATTATTTCTATATTGATGAGCAAATATAGTTTTATCTAAATTCCAATTAACAAAACTATCACTATCACCTGCCAAAACTTTAAATGGAAACATAATACTTAAAACCAATACTAATATATATAATACTTTTTTCACTATAACATCTCCTTTCTTGATAATAAAATATCAAAAAAATATATATAATGAAAATTACAAATTTTTAATTTTTGAATGTCAAATATTTCATTTTTTTGTATTTATATATATATTTTCTTAAATTTTGCAATAAAAAAAATGCAAATTTTCAATTTTTGCATTTTTACCTAAAAATTTCGACAATTTTTTATATTATTTTTTTAGTTTTTTTCTTAAATATATAAGTAATATTATTAAAGCTGTTAAAGCTCCAAATACATATACATAATTAATAATCTTACGTCCTGTAATTATTGTAAGAATTAATTCTGCAGAACTACTACTTCCTTCTTTTGATGATTTTTTATTAATCATTTCCACTATAATATAATCATCTTTATTAGTATCTGTTATACTAACAATTGCTGTAGAATCTTTAGCTTTTATTAAATCATATCCTTCTGGAGCTTCTTTTTCAACTACCCTATATTCTCCAACAGGCAAATCATGAACATAAAAGCTTCCTCCAACAGTAACTAATTCATAAGTTGCATTCTTATCTTTGCTACTTAAATCAGCATTGTATTGATAATTACCATTTTCTTTTTCTAATAATAATACATCCTTATATATATTATTAATCTTCTTTTGTAAAGAAAATTTTCCACCTTCTATTAATTTTCCATCTTCATTTTTCTTTTGAAACTCAAGTCCAATAAATCCATTTGTTAATGTGATTTGCTTTTGATTAGGAATTGTCACTTTTATAAGTTCATCCTTATTATAAATTTGAACTCCACTTGGTGCTTTAATTTCTTTTATATAATATGTACCTTTTTCTAAAGAGTATATATTTATATTTCCATCACATGTTTTTAAATCTTGAACTGTTGTACCCTTAAGATTTAAATTTGCATTATATCTACCATTTTGGTTTGTTTTAAAAGAAACTATTTTTTTATCTTTATCTAATACTTGAAATATTGCAGTATTATCATTAGTTCCACATTCATCATTCAAATCCGATAATTTTCCAGAGCTATCAATCATTTTTTTAACTAAAGTAAATTTATTAGGTTGATTATTGATTGTTATTGTAGCATATTTATCATTATTATCACTAACCAGATGTGTTTTATTTACTGTCACGCTATATGTTAAATTATTTTCTTGATAAGCAGGCAATACATTCATTTCTTGAATACAATAACTACCTGTTTTTTCTAGATTATTTAATATTGCAACACCATCTGTACCGGTTATTACGGTATAAGGATTACTGCAATTACAACTGCCATAGCATACTTTAAATTTTACACCTGAAAGTTTTGAACCAGTTACTGAATCTTTCTTTATTATTTTTAACTGATATTTCTTTTTCTTATTTTTAATAGAATAACCCAACTCTGCATACTCACCCGTTTTAGTATTATTTTTTTCAGTTATTTCTATTTTAATAAACTGTGCTTCCCCAATTACATTACCATTATTATCAACTGCTTGATAATCATCTGGAACATCTTCCTTAACATAATAAGTTCCTATATTTTCTAATTTTTTATATGTTGCTATACCCTCACCATTTGTAGTCATTGTACCAACAATATCATCTTCATTTTTATTTTTATAATAAATTGTAAATTTAACACCACTTATTCCATTATTAGAATCATAATCAACTTTTTTCACTTTTAATTTATAAGTTGGCCTTTCAGTTGGTTCGTTAACTATTCCTTTTTTTCCATTATCATAAGTAGGTTCAGCATAACTTGAGGTTCCAACTTTATTACTATCTTTTACTACTACTTTATAACAAGTTGTGTTTATTTTATGATTTTCTGGTGCTTCTACTTCTTTAACATAATAAGTTCCTGTTTCTTTTAAACCTTCATATTTAGCTATACCATTTTTATCTGTTGTAATATTATTTTTAAATCCATTAACTACTCTTTCTTTACATGACTTATCATTATAAATACTAAATGTTGCACCTTCTAAAGCATTTCCTTTTTCATTTATCTTTTTAATTTTTATTTGATATTTTATTTTTTTATTATAAAATGTTACATTCTTGCAAGATTTTTCAGTATTGCTATCAGCAACTGTAACTTCTTTAATATCATCACTTGAATTCTCATAGCCGCTTGGAGCTTGTGTTTCTTTTACATAATAGGTACCAGGTTTAGTGATGTTTTCATATGATATTGATCCATCACTAACAGTTGTTAGACCTGACTTTATAACATTTTTACATTTAGAATCAGAACATATACTAAACTTAGCTCCTTTTAAGTTTGTATTCGAACTTTCACCTTTTTTCATTATTTTTATACAGTACTTAGGTGTTTTTACTTTTAAATAATAAGATACTTTTGTAGACCCAGTTGCTAAAGCTTGTTCTAATGACCCAAGCCCCGATGCTCGTTGACTTGCAAAACTCCAACTATTATCACTTTTTAAACTAGATATTTTGCTCACATACTTATAAGTTGCTGTTATTAAAACTTCTTTATCTAATGGTTTAGTACTAGTTATTGTAAGCTTTTCACCATTTAATTTTACTGTGACAGAAGGATCATTAGTTGTAAATTCAAAATTTTTGTAATATGTGTAATATTGACTATTAAGCTCTAAAGTAAATTTTTTATTTTTATAATTAGTAAATTCAATAGTTTTTGCTTTATCTTTTGCTTTAGCAAATTCTTTTGGAGTATTATAATATGTATAATATACTTTGTTTATAATTTGTTTATAATCTTTTAATATTGACTCTCGTCCCTTTTTACTATTTTTAGTTATTTCAGTATAAAAAGGGCAATATTTCCCATTTTTTTCACAAGTCTTATTAGGTCTATAATCATAATCTTTTTTTTTGGAAAAGCTTAATGAAGTTCTTTCTCCTCTTGCAATTTCCCAAATCAACTCTTGCGTTGCAATGTTCTTATATTTTTCACTTAAAGTATCTGGACTAGTATTATGATAACCCACACTTATAACTTGTGCAATTAGCTCTTTTCTACAATTTGTTTCACATTCTATTTTTTCTTCAACATCAGTTTTTGCACATGAATTATTACATAAAAGATCACTTTTTGTTCCATCTTTTGATGAAATAATTTTTGTTGTCCTAATAAACAGATAATCCTGAATATTAGTCATAGGAACTCCACCTTTTTTAAATCCTACTCCCTGCTCTATGCAATATAACTGCTCAACTTTGTTATTATCCGTATATTTAAATACTCTATAATATACATTACTTTTGTAACTATTACCTGAAATAGCTGTTGGAAGTGTTATTAAAGTTTTAACACCATTATTTTTTTTTATATAATATTCTGTTTTAGAACTTTTAAGATTTTTTGTTTTTATGCCATTATAAAGCCCTATTCTTTCTATTTTATAAGAAAACAATGGGTTACTTCTTCCAGTACTAATACTAACTGATGCCTTAACACATAAATTATTAATAGAAAATAGTAAGAAAAATATAATTACATAACTTAAGATTTTAAATATTTTTTTATTCGTCTTCTTGTACATCTTCATCTTCACCACCATTTTCTTCATCACCTGTTACATATACTTTAAGATCATCTTCATCAACACTAGCTATATTTATAAATGATCCTGCCTCTTTTCTACTTATATCAAAAGCAACTGTAAGATACTGTTTGTCATTACTATACATTAATTTATTTTCTAATGTAGTATTTTCCACATAGCCTTCTTCATTAAGCGACCATCCTTTATTTTCTGCATAATCTTTGTTAAAAGTCATTCCATCAGGTAAATAATCTATAACTTTATAAATATAACCAGGATAATATCCAACATTTTCTAATTCTATTGTATAAATAACTTTTATTTTCATATTAGTTAAATCCTTAACATCTACTTTAGCTAATGTTACATTTCCAAAATCTCTAATTGTTGAAATACCAAGTCTATTTGTTGATATTACTTTTGAAATATATTTAGATACTTTTACATTATAATATCTTCTAAGTGTTAATCCTAAATTAACATTATCAATAATTTTTGTATCTTTTGAAAACTCAACACTAGTTGTAATTTCATAAGTTTCATCACTAAAAGCAAATACTGAATTATCAGATTTATTATTACTAGCATTTGAACTTGTTAAAGCGTACTTTTCTCTATCAAATTCAGGTACTACATAATACTTATCAGTTTTTATAATTCCTAAACTATATTGACCTTTTTCATTAGATATTGCTTGCCTAACATATGAACCTTTTCTATCATAAAGTTTTAAAACAACACCTGAAATTTTTTCTTCTTCTTCATCCATAATTCCATTTTCATTAAAGTCTTCCCAAACCGTACCTGTTATCATTCTTGATACAACACTTACTGTTGCAGTTCTTTCATTTATTATCTTATATTTATTATCTTGATCTTTAACATAAACATAAGATTCAAATATATACTTATCTTCAGGTTCATTATCTTTAGGTATTATAGTAAATTCTTTTGAAATATTATTTTTATCTTCTATTTTAATAGCAGTTATTTCATTGCTATTATATTCAGTACAGTCTTTCCATATATTTTCAGAAATTATATTATCAGAATTACTTACTATCTTAGATGATGATTCCGTAGTACATAAAACATTTTCTGGTAATGTAATTTCATATATACCATTAAATAATTTATCACTTTCAACATCACTATTATAAGGAAATACTATAACTGCACCTACATCTTTTTCGTTTTCTTCTGCATTATAAGTATTAAAATTAACTTTAAAACCAGTATTTTTTGAAATAATTTTATCCTGCGAAGATAATGTTGTTCTTATACTATTTTCACCATAAAATATTATATTATTTGTAGTTTTATATATTGAACTAATATTACCCGATGTAGCTTCTAATTCAGTTTTTACAGAAAGACTTGATTCATTTGCAGTATTTATATCATAATTTATATCTATATATATTGGATCAAACCAATCATTTGCTTTTTTACCACTATATTCATACTTTAATGTTTTTCCTTCATTACTTATAGGTTTTATATAACTTTCATTATTTATATAATTAACTTTATCTGGCAATGTAACAGTAACTATAACTTTGTCTAAATTTAAAGCATTACTTGCATATAATATAGTAGATGGCATAATAACTTCTGGATAAATAACTATTGTAGATAATTTAGACTCATTAACCACTGTTTCATCTGATTCATCTATTGTTACTGTTGCATGTGATCTAAATGCTTTTACAAATAATTTGTTTGTACTAGCTTTAAATGATTTAGGTTCATTATTTTCTTTATAAGAACATTCTACATCTTCTAAACTAACTTCAGATTTATTTTCAGACTTATTTACCAACTTAAGTCTAATTGCAAAATTAATTTCATCTCCTGGATTAACCTTTTCAAGCTCATAAACCATGTATGCAGCATTTTTCTTATCACTATCTGTGTCAATTTTCTCACCATTAGAAGTATAATATTCAACCGTAATACTTTCTTTATCTATATTTGTCTCATAATAAATATTTTCATTTTCTATTTCAGATGAGTAAGATAATAAAGTATAGTAATTATTATTAATAGGTATTTTTACTTTAAACTTATCAAGTGAATAATCTCCATCAATTGAATAATTAAATTTTGTTTTTAATATTACATCATCTTCATATGCAACTAAACTTTTAGAATCAAGTTTTTGTTCTGAATCATCATAAAATTCTAATAATAAATCTTTTGTTCCTAAAGACTCTTTAGGATTAATACAAGTTGCTGAATTTAATGAAATATTATTAACTGTAGAAGTCAATGAAACAGTAATATCCTTTTCTTCTCCATCTTGTCTTATAGACTTTACATTAACATAATATGAACCCAAAACTGAAAAATTATTATCTTTATAATAAATATCATCTGTTTTAATATCTTCAATTTTTAATTCATAATAAGATTCTTTACTAATTGTAATTTTACTTTTTATTAAAACATCAAAATCTTCATTACTTAACTTATATAAAATATCATATTTACCTGATGAAATACTTGATATATCTTCTATTTTAGTTTCATCATTATAATATTCAATACTACACTTATCATTTGTCTTACAATTACTTACTAATTCTTCATTTAATGTATATTCATTAACTGATTTAATTTCTTCATCTTCTATTATATTTATAGTTCTTTTTAATATTTTTTGATTTGAACTATCAGTTCTAGATATAATGGTATACGTAATTGTACCACCTTTACTAAAAATATCTTCTGACGAACGTGATGTTTCCACAGTAACATCACTATCATTTTCAAAATCTAAAGCACTACCATCTTTTAAAATACCAGATTCAATATATTGACTATTCTTTTTTAAATATATATTCTTATTACCATTTAATGTATATTTTTTACCTTCAAGCTCTATAGTATCTTTTGTTTCTATCACAACATTTCTATAAATAGATATTTCAAATGATGACTCTTTATATGTATATTTTATTTTATAATTTCCTATTTCTTTAATATCATTAATATTATGAATATTTTCAACAATTTTATCATCTTTATAAATAGTTATATTATTATCATCTAAAGATATTTTTTTACCATTTGAAGATAAACTAACGCCTGGATCATCATAAGTACTATCTTTTGTTTTTACTACTGTTTTATTACCCAATAAATATAGTGCTTTTGATTTTACTTCATCTATACTCTGAGTAACATTATTTCCTTCTTCACTTTTATCAAGACTAACTTTTCCAGAATCATAAACGAAATTATTTAGATAATTATCATCATATATTCCGTTAGGTATATTATCTATTAATTTACTTTTTTTCTCATAAAAACCATAATCCTCTTTTTTAGTACTTAATTCAGCACTACTACCATCACTTGTTGCAGACAATTTTATAGTTTGACTTGGATTAAAGTATTTACCTTTTAACGTATCTCCTTCGAAACCAAGCAAAATACCAAATGGCATATATCTTCCATTAAAACCTTTAACTTTATGTGCATTACCACTTACTACTTTAGATGATAATACTTGTTCTTCACTTTTTACTTTAACAGCATATTTACTTATCCCTTTTGAAGATTCTTCAGTTGTTTCTTTAACTTGGAATATGGTATAAATTTTTTGTGCATCTTTAACATTATTGACTTTTAAATATACATTTTGAAAATGTGTATTACTTGTTCCAGATGAAACCCCATATACAAGAACATTTAAGGTTTTTTCCTCTTCATCTACAGTATAACTAACATTATCGTCAACTATACCATATTCAAAGTTAACGTCAAGACTAGATTTTTCACACTTGTCCCAAGCATTAACATCATTAGTATCAACGTCATTACTGCATATCTTAGCATTAATTTCAACATCCCTGTCAACCGTTTTTCCATCTTGAGTTTTTAAAACATATTCCAGACTAAATGTTGTAGTATCAAAGCTAAAAACATTATAATCACCCTGTAATTCTTGGGGTTTATTAAGAGCTATATTTTTCAACTCTGTTGTGATCTTACCGGCATAATCATCACCTTCTGCAAATACAACAATTGCAACTATACAAGATACCAAAAATAAGAAAGTGACTGACGAAATATATTTATGCTCCATAACTAAATTTTTAAATCTTATAAAGTTAACTATAAAAAAATCTTTTATCTTTTCAAAATTTATTTTTATTTTCTTATTATAAGTTTTCATACTAGCAATCCTTTCACTTATCTATGTTTATATATACAATATAATTTTATTACAAATGTGATAAAACGTCAATCTATTGACTTTAAATTTGTTAATACTTTTTTAAAATTATACCTTATCATTAATTAAATTTATACCTCGTATATAGTATAATATATTCTTGTAAGGAGGTATATTTTATTATGCATAATAAACCATATGCATTAAAACTTGTTCAAGAAAAACAAAAAATAAATTTTTCGTTTATAAATCCCTAACGGGATTTTTTCT
>CAYOAY010000035.1:0-11771 GCA_964402155.1 uncultured Muribaculaceae bacterium
ATAATAATTATAACAAAAAATTATTGCGAAGAAAATTCATTCTATTTTACTGAAAAATAATAACTAAACTTGTAAAACTTTTAAAATTATTATATATTATAATAAACAAAAATCGAAAGGGAAAATAATTTATGAAATATATAATAGATACAGATCCAGGCATAGATGATGCTATAGCAATTATGTTAGCTATAAAAAATAATTTAGATATTATTGGCTTTACATTAGCTACCGGTAACATATTACTTCAAAAAGCTCAAAAAAATTTAAAAGTTATTCAAGATTTTTTAAATACAAATATAAAAATGTATAATGGCACTAAAAATAATATGTGTGATATAAAAACAGCTGAATATGCTCATGGCAAAGACGGTCTTGGTTATGCAGTTTTTCCAGATAATAGTAAAAGGAAATTTGAAAAAAAATCAGCAGAAGATTTCATTATAAAAGCATCTAAAAAATATAAAGATAATTTAACTATTATTTGTTTGGGACCACTTACTAATTTAGCTAACGCAATAAAAAAAGATAAGAATTTATCAAAAAGAATAAAACATGTAATTATAATGGGCACTTCATATAATCCTGAATCTAATGATTTATATGATGAATTTAATATTAAAGTAGATCCAAAGTCAGCTGATATAGTATTTAATGAGCCTTTTTATGACATAAAATTAGTAACTCATGAAATTGGAGTTAAATCTTATATAGAAAAAGATTATATTAATAATTTAAGAGATTCTGAAGATATAATATCAAGATTTGTATCTCTTATTTCTGAAAAATATATGGAATTTAGTTATGAACACTATGGTATTATTGGACTTTGTACTCCTGATCCTACAACTATTGCATCTATAATAGATTCTAATATTATAAAATTTGAACCATGTTATGTTAATGTAGTTAATAATAACACTCCAAATTTTATAATTGAACTTACTGAAAAAAGTAATATTAAAGTATCAACGGATTTTGATTTATCAGCTTTTAGAAAAATATTTAAAGAAACTTTTAAATAGGTTATTTAAATATTTTTTTTAAATATAATTAATTAGGTGATTAAATTGGATGATTCTAAAATATATGCAGTTGCTAATATAACAGGTGATATTAGTGCACCTGACTTAAAAGCGGTAGCATATTTTAAGCCTTTTAAAGAAGGAACTATGGTTGAAATAGAGGCATCAGGTTTACCTGGAAATAAAACATACTTATTATATCCAATACATATTCATGATGGCTTAAATTGTAACATATCTAAAAGTGGTAGTTTTGATAATGTAGGTACTCACTATAATCCAACATTTCAAAATCATCCTTATCATGCTGGAGATATGCCTGTTTTATTTTCAAATAACGGATATGCTTATATGAAATTTTATACATCAAGATTTAAAGTATTTGATATTAAAGATAAACTTGTTATTATTCACGAGCAAATAGAAAATGAAAACTCAACTAGTTTTGGTAGAAAAATAGGCTGTGGAAAAATTGTTGAATATAACTATTAATTAAGTAATTATTTCTTTTTATTAGCTAATAGACATCTAATAAAAGTTATAGTAATTAATATAAATACTGGAAAAGCAAAAAAAGGTACATAATTAATTCTTACATTTTTAATAGATAAAGAAACATTATAAAAAATATCTTTAGATAAAATAAGACATAAAAAAGTTAAAAATGTAACTATATAATTAGTTTTTATCTTTTTTATTTTAAAGGTATTTACTATGCAAATAATATTATAAGTTATTATATTACCTAAAGCTACCATATAAAAAATCCATCTAAAAGCTAATAAGTTTTCTAAGTGTAAACCAGTATTAGAGATTTCTATTTTCTTTAATAATAAATATTCAGGAAATCTAAATAGGGTAGATAAATTATATCCAAAGCATGAAAGTATAAAAAACATTACTAAAGTAAGTGCAACGCTACCTATTATGTAATATATTATAATTGTTTTATTATATTTTTCTTTATCAATTATCTTATCTTTATTTATAGAAAGAAAGAAAATAAATAAAAAACTAAATGAAAATACATGATATAGTGCACCATCAAATATTCCTTGTATATGGTTTTTATTTAATATAATAGGTAAAATATTATCTATTTGTACATATCTTACTAATAATAATTCAATTAATATTACAAATATTAAGCTTATAAAAAAGGTTATTTGAGATGTTCTAACTATTACTTCAATACCTTTAAAACATATAATTAAATTAGTTATAATAGCTAGCATACCAATTATATAATATGGTGTGTTTTGTAAATATTTACCAGTTACAAATAATCCTATAATTCTAGTTACAATAGTTAATATATACATACTAAATAATAATAAAATTATATTAATTATATTACCTATTTTTTTACCAAATAGCTTAATATTTTTTTCATATATATTTAATTTTGGATAACAAGAATTTATTTTAAGCATCATCAAAATTGGTATAAGACCTAATATTGTTCCAAGTATCATAGCAATTAATACTTCATTTTTTGATTTTCTAAGTAATATAACATCACCTAATCCTAAAAAAAGACCACAACAAGCTAGTACTAAAAACATACCTACTTGTGAACTTTTAATTTTATTATTCATATTTACTTTCCTTTCTTATAGATTTTATGGAAAGTTCAGTTGATTTTATTTTTACTTTAACATTTAAATTGAACTTAATTTTATTTAATATATCATCTTTACTATAATTATATAGCTTAGTTTGTTTATATTTTTTTGCTTTAAATTTTTTTACATATTTTAAAGCATCTGATTTTTCTTTTGTATATAATTTATTTATAGTTTTTTCCATGAGTTTTTTGATTTTATTTGCAGATTTTTTTTCTATACTTTTAATTTTTTTACTATCATTTAAAAAATCAGCTTTGCAATTATATTCTAATACATCAGCTTGTATATTAGCATTAACTAATATAGTTGGTATTTTATTTTTGTAATAAACTTTTTCTTTTATATTTGAATTTGTCACTCTAATAGTTGCATAATTATTATTATCACACTTTATATTTATATAAGTTTCTTTTGGAGTTTTTGCTAAAAAATTATATCCAACACTTTCATCATCTGTTAAGTATCCAGCAAGTTTATTATTTTTAAAATAAGCTAATGTATCAAAAGAAAGCTTTGCATCAGGATCACTTTTTTTAACATTATCCATTTTTTCTCCTTCTTTAACATCACCTGTTACACTAATAGCGGGAATTATAGGCTCTACTAAAGGATTTGCTATATCTTTAATAAATTCATCTATTTTAATTATAGTAAGTATTCCACTATAATTATCTGACACACCTAATGTTGATAATAAATTTTTTGATGATATAGTTTCAAGAGGGGTAATTATTTTTAAAACATCATAAGCATTTTTTTCTTTAGCTACCATGACTAATGATTTTTTTTCAGTTTTAGCATCTCTCATAAAATAATCTAAATATTCAAGTGGATTTTTTTTTCTTAATAAGTTTTCACCAATTACAATAACTTCGTTATGACCTAAATATAGTTGTTTTGGTGAGTCTAACATAATTGTTTCTAATGCTTCATAAATTGTTTTACCAGAAGATTCATAAAAAGTAATTAAACTATTATCTGATTCTTCTTCTTTTTTAGCATTCATAATTTGTACTCCAACTTTATATTTATTTTCATCTTTAGAATCTAAATCTATTGATACACCAGATACAATAGCATAATCATTTATTTCTTTATAGTTATAGCACCCGCTTAGATTAATTATTATAATAATAAGTAATATTAATTTAATTATCTTCTTCATTTTTATCCTCCTTAGTAAATATATTAAAAGGATTTAGTTTTGCTTTTTTTGATATAAATAATGTATCTTTTTCCCATTTTTTATTAAATGGTTCTATAGGAAATAAATAAGCTTTTCCACATGATTTTTGACTAACTAGCAAGGATATTAATATTATTACTCCAAACATTACTCCAACAAAACCAAAAAAGGAAGCTAGTATAATTAGTATTAATTGCCATATTCTAATAGAGTTAATTAATTCTATTGATGAAAAGGCAAGTGATGCAACTGATGATATACCAACTATTATTATTGTTATAGGAGATACTATACCAGCTTCAACAGCAGCTTGTCCTAATACTAAAGCTCCAACTATTGATATAGAACTTCCTCCTTTACCAGGAAATCTTAAATCACTTTCTCTTAATATTTGAAACATTAATCCCATAACTAATATTTCAAATACAGTAGTAAATGGAACTCCGTCTCTTTGTATAGAAAAACTAATTAAAAGCCCATTTGGAATAGCTTCAATATTATATGCCATAAGTGATATGTAAATAGCAGGTGTTAAAAGTGCTAAGATCATTGCAATAATTCTAATTAATCTATTTGAAAATACATTTAAATTTTTTTCATAATAGTCATCTGGTGTTTTAAAAAAATCCATAAACATACAAGGCAATATTGTTACTTCATTTGAGTTTTCACACATTATAACAATTCTTCCTTGAAGAAGCATAAGACTAGCCAAATCAGGTCTTTCTGTTGAAAAATTAATTGGAAAAATAGATCTATTAGGATTACTTACAGCTTCTATTATATAGTTTGTATTACCAATATATTCTACGTTTATATTTTTTATTTTTTTATATACTTTATCTATAAGTTTTTTATCACATATATCTTTTATATAAAACATAGCAACTTTAGTTTTACTTTTTTTCCCAATAATAAATTCATCAAACCATAAATTTTCTGTTTTAATTCTTCTTCTTATCATACCTATATTTGTTTGATAATTTTCACAAAAAGAATCTGTTGGTCCTTTTAGACTTTTTTCATTTTCACTTCTTTTTATACCACTTGATAGATTTGCTTTATTTTCAAATGCTAATATTTTTTTTTCGTTATCAAATAATATGAGTGTAAATCCATTAAATAAATAGTAGTATACATCTTTCATATTAGTTATTTCAGTCAAACTATTATTAGGAATATAATTTTTTATATAAGAGTATATATCTTTTTCTTTTAATTTGTTTCCTTCTTCATCTAATCTTCTTAGGATAAAATCATTTATATCTGACTGGTTGCTGACACTATTTGAATAAATAAATGTAATTATTTTGTCTCCTATAGGAAAATCTTTATATGAAATATCTTTTGCGTTTCCGGTTTTTTCTTTTATTTCTTTTATATTTCTTTTTCTATCTTTAGTAATTGTCATAATGTACCTCTTTTTTAAATATTATTTACAAAAATCAAAAAAAAATTCCAAAAAAAGGAGATTACACGTTTTAACGTGCAATCTCAAAAAGAATAAAAAGGGGTTGGCTAGTTGTGATACTAGCGCCAGCTTAAATTTCTCAAGCTGGTGCCATTTATACTAATCTAAACTAGTATAAAAGTCAACCTTTTTTTAAATATTTTTCAAAAAAAAATTAATAATAATTGATTTACAAACAATCGTTTGTTATAATTTTAATATATTAAAGAAGGTAATATTATGGATTTAAATAATTTAAAAAGTGTTGGTATTAAAATGTGTGAAAAACTAAATAATTTAGGTATTTATAATATTGACAATTTAGTTAGGTATTATCCGTATAGATTTGATATTTTAAAGGTTCGTAATATAAATGATGAAAAATATCATAATAATTTTGTATGTAATGCTATAGTTGAATCAAATCCAGTTATAAGTTATTTTAAAAAAAATCAAAGTAGATTATCATTTAGATGTATTATTCAAAATAAAATAATTAAGGTAATCATATTTAATAGGAGTTTTTATAAAAATAATATTTCTATTGGAAAAAGTATAACTGTTATTGGAAAATATAATATAAAAAGTGAAACAATAGTAGCTAGTAATATTTTATTTGAAAGCTTAAATTATGATAAAATTATTCCTATATATCATTTATCTAAAGGTATTACTAATAAAAAAATAAATGGTTATATAAATGAAGCTATAGATAAATTAAAAATAAATAATAATATTCCGTTAGAGTTAAAAGAAAAATATAATTTTATGGATGAATATGAAGCGTTAAAAATTATTCATAATCCTAAGGATGAATTATCATTAAAAAATGCTTTAAGAACTCTTAAATATGAAGAGTTATTTACATATATGAAAAATATATATTTGATAAAAGAAAAAAGAAAAATTCATAATGATGAGTTTTCTAAAAAAATAGATGTTAATAAAGTTAATGATTTTATTAATAATTTGCCGTTTTCTCTTACTTGTGATCAAAAAAAAGTAGTAGATGAGATGCTATTTGATTTATCAAGTAATATAAAAATGAATAGGTTGTTACAAGGTGATGTTTCATCTGGTAAAACAATAGTTGCTTTTATTTTAGTTTATGCGTGTTTTTTATCTAATTATCAAAGTGCTTTAATGGTTCCAACTGAGGTTTTAGCAAGACAACATTATATTAATGCATGTAATTTATTTAAAGATTATAACTTAAAAATTGCTTTATTAACTGGCAAGACATCTATAAAAGAGAAAAATAAAATATATAATGATGTAAAAGAAGGTAAAATAGATTTTTTAATAGGAACTCATTCTTTAATTAGTGATAAGTTAGTATGGAATAATTTGGGTCTTGTTATAACTGATGAACAACATAGATTTGGAGTAAATCAAAGATTAAAACTTAAAAATAAATCTGATAGTGTTGATGTGCTTTTAATGAGTGCAACACCAATACCTAGAACTTATGCACTTACTTTGTATGGTGATACTGATGTATCTAGTATTAAAACCATGCCAAAGGGGAGAATACCTGTTAAAACTTATATTAAGAAAAAAGAACAATTAAAAAGTGTCTTAGAAAAAGTATATGAAGAAATTAAAAATAATAGACAAGTATATGTAATATCTCCTATGATAGATGAAAATGAAAATACAGATTATACTAATGTTTATGATTTAAAGCGTAAGTTTAAAATGGCTTTTAAGAATTATAATGTAGAAGTTATGCATGGTAAGATGAATAAAGAAGAAAAAGAAAAAGTAATAGAAGATTATAAAGAAGGTAAAATAAGTATTTTAATTTCAACAACTGTTATAGAAGTTGGAATTGATGTTAAAAACGCAACTGTTATGATTATATTTGATGCAGATAGATTTGGATTATCAACTCTTCATCAATTAAGAGGTAGAGTAGGTAGAAATAGTATTGAGTCATATTGTTATTTGATATGTGATAAGGAAACTGAAAGATTAAAAATTATGGAAGAAGAAAATGATGGTTATAAGATTAGTGAAGAAGATTTTAAATTAAGAGGTGAAGGTGATTTGTTTGGAAGCAAGCAAAGCGGAATGATTAATTTTAAATTATCAAATATAAAAAAAGATTATCAGTTATTAGTAAAAGTTAAAGATGATGTTAAAAATATTTATGAAAAGAGTATATGATTTTGCATTTTAAAAGATAGTATTTTTAATAAAAACATTGACAAGTAATGAAAAAAAATATAATATTATAATAGCGTGAAGATATCACGCAAGCGTATTCTTACGATAAGTTTTGAGAATACGTCCAAAACCCCCTTGGAGCCAGTTAAGGCTCCACTTTTTATTTATTAACATACTTTATATTGTTAGATTTTGATATTTCTTTGTTGTAAAAGATAAAAAAATGTATTATAATTACTATAGAATAAGGAGGGTACGGTACTTATGGATAATTTAAAAACAATTAAAATTACCAATCAAGAAGGAAAAGAAATAGAAATAAAGGCTATTACTATTTTAAAGAAACCTAGTGATGATAAAAAATTTTTATTGTACACTTTTGATTCTGAATCAGAAAAAATGGATATTTATGCATCTGTTTTAAAAGAAGAAAATAACGAATATATTTTAGATTCTATTACAGAAAAAGAAGATTGGAATTTAATACAAAAAGCAATAGAAGAATTAGCAAAATAGTAGGGGATAATATGAATATGGACAATAAAGTATTAGAAGGGCTTTTTAATAAAAATCTATATAATAGTTTAATTTTGAAATTAAATAATTTGGAAAATGATAAAAAAAGTCCGGCAAGTATTAGAGAAGAATTATCTAATGACATTAATAAAGCTAATTTAAAGATGTCTGATGTAACAGCTACTGTAGCGGCTTATTATAAATATTCTTTAGATAAAAAAGAACTCAGTTTTTTAACTGTTTATTATCATAAAACTTTTTCTTATTATTTTAATATAGATATTATTAAGAAATATTATAATCATATTGTTAAAGATGAATTATTATTTAATATTATTTGTAATTTATGTGATAAAGAGATATTATCTACTTTACGTAATTATAGTAAGACTTTAAGTAAACCAAAAGTTGTATCTAAAGAAAAATTCGGAAATAAGGTAGTTACATTAAAAAATAATCTTTTAAAAAAGTTTATTTTAAATGTTAATACTGTAAATATGGTAAACCCTATTTTTATAAGTAAAGCAAATGCAAGCATATGTGATAAGGTTGGTACTGCCTTTAAAAAAGATATTAATTTAATGATTGAAAATGTAAAAAAGATAAATGATAAGTTTAGTTCTGTTTCTACTTTAGATGATTCAAAAATTAAGTATAATATTAATTCTATGTCTAATAAACTTATTAAAGTTTCTTTAAATAACATAATAGATAAAAAGATAATTGCAATATCTGGAACTAAAGTTACAACATTTAATGACAAAATAATAGCAAAAATTGTATAAAATGTATTAAAAAGATATTTATATTTATAATAATTAATGGTGATTATTATGAAGAAGTATCTTTTTTTATTGTTTTTATATTTGTTTTATTTATTTATTATTTTAAATAAAAAAGATACGAAAATGGTATCTTTATCTATAGATGATGATAGTTGTGTAAAACAAGTAACTTTAAAATATGAAAATGGAATCAATAGTAAAAATTTATTAGATGTATTTAGTGAATATGATAATTATTTAATTACAAATATACAGTTAGATAATAATATATATGATGTTAGATGTGAAAAAATATCTGATTGCATAAAAGATATTTATCAAGAAGAAAGTAACTTATTTTATTTAAAATATGGTGCATCAGGGTTTAAAGTTGATTCTATAACTTATTATAAGTATGAATAATTAATTATTTATTTCTATTAAAAATGGAGAATCTATATTATCTGTATTATGATATATTTTATGTTTAATATTATTATTTTTAATATAATTGATTATTTCATTACTTATTTTTTCTTTATGTGGATAACAAATAATAAGTATTATGCCTTTTTTATTTAATAAATTAAGACTTTTTTTTATAGCTGTTAAAGTTATTTTATAATTTGTTATGATATTTTTACTTTTACAAGATAAATAACCTAAATTAAACATTATAAGTGTTATTTTTTCTTCATAATCTTTTAAATAATAATCAATTTTTTCATATGAATCATTTATTAAATAAACATTATTTAAATTATTTTCATCTAATAGTTTTTTAGTGTTGTTATTTATATTTTTTTGAATATTAAATGCAAATACTTTTTTTGATATTTTACTTAAAAAAAGTGTATCAAAGCTATTAGCACAAGTTGCATTAATTACGTAGTCACTATTTTTTATTAGTTTTTCGCATATTAATTTATATCTATTTAAAATACTTCTATTAAATCCTTGATATGTTCCTCTTTTCTTAAGTTCTTTATCTATATCATTTAATACAGATACTTTTTTTAAAGTCCATAAAGGCTCTATTAGGTCTTCTTTTTTTGCATCACCCGTTAGTCTATGTATAACTATTTTTTCATTTAATTCTTCAATTTGACTACAAACTATATCTATATATTCTTCTTTAGTTAAAATATGAAAATTAGTTTTAGTATAATAATCTTCTAATTTTGTATCTTTTAAAATATGAAGCATATGTATTTTAATTCCATCTATTTTTAATTTATTTAAATGTTTAACTGTATTTATCATCATTTCTTTTGTTTCAAATGGAAGACCATTTATTATATGTACAACAACGTTTATATTATTTTCTTTTAATTTTTTAACACATTTATCAAAGCATTTTAAGTCATGGCCTCTATTAATTAGTTTTAATGTTTTATCGTGCATACTTTGTAGGCCAAGTTCTATTATAAGATATGTTCTTTTATTTAATTCTTTTAGATATTCTAAGCATTCATCTGAGATTGCATCAGGACGTGTTGCTATACTAAGGCCAACTACATTTGGAATTTTTAATGCTTCTTCATATTTTTCTTTTAATATATTAACGTTTGCATAGGTATTAGTATTAGCCTGAAAATAAGCTATATATTTAGTATCAGGCCATTTCTTATTAAGAATGTTTTTAATATCATTAAATTGCTTTGTGATATTGTCATTTTTATTTCCGGCAAAGTCACCAGAGCCTTTTTTTGAACAGAATATACAACCTTCATTATTTTTAAAATTAGGACATGAAAAATTACCATTTAAACTAACTTTAAAAACTCTTGTATTAAATTTTTTTGTTAATTCATAATTTAATGTATGATATTTTTTATTATCTAAACTATATTTAAAATTCATTAAAAATCACCAATATAAGTATATATTAACAGTTGATTAAAATCAAATATTAGTTTATAATAAAGACTCATGCTTTTAAAAATTTAAAATATAATATATATATGAAAGAAGTGGTTTTGATGAAGGGTAAAAAAATTAAGGATTGGGTATTAAAGTATGGTAATTTATATATTAGTAAAGATGCTAAAAGAATAATAGATGGACAGTTTTCAAGTTCTAGATTAATGGAAGTTATAATACCAGGTAATGTAAAAACTATTGGTAATTTTGCTTTTATAGGTAATGATATGTTTGAATTATCTATATCAGACGGTGTAGAAAATATAGGAAATAATGCTTTTTCATATAATTGTTTATCAGATATAACTATTCCAAATAGTGTAAGAGTAATTGGCGATTATGCATTTTATAAAAATAAATTAAAAAAAGTAGAAATACCAAGTAGTGTAAAAAGTATTGGGACTCATGCTTTTGATGAAATTGATATAACATATGGTAATACTTTAATAACTAAAGAACTTATACATAAATATGGTACTGAAAATATAATAAAATTAACTAATTTAATTAACTTAGTTGATATTAATAGTCTTAATAAATTACCTTATGAAGTAGTAAGTAATATACCATTAAATTTAAGTGATATAAATATGTATTTTAATAATGAAGATAGTTATTATAATATTAAAGATTATGTATTTAAAAATAATAGGAAAATTAGTGATGATAATTTATATAAAATTTGTTATGTTTTGGGATTATTTAACGAAGCAAAAGAAAATGATATTATAAATGTTATAGAAAGTTTTAGTGATAATGAAATAAATATTGCTATGGATAATGTTTATATTACTAAGTATAAAAAAGAAGCTAAAGAACTTATTATGAATTTATTTAATCAAGGTAAAATAAAATATAAGAATAATTTAATAATAGCAATTATATATAATTGCTATGAAAGTATTAGATCTGATTATAATTCAAATGTAAAAAATGAGATTTATAATTATATAGATAATAATAAATTATTAGTAGATGATACTAGAAAAGATAGTACTTATAATGTTAATCTTTCTAAAAAAAGAAAAAAGGGCAATATTTTGTTTTAATTTGAGATACAGTAAAATAGAATAAATTTTGTTAATTTGTAAAAAAGTAAGTAGAAAAAGA
>CAYOAY010000036.1:0-11758 GCA_964402155.1 uncultured Muribaculaceae bacterium
TTATTTCACCAAAGTATTTAGGTTTTTCACCTCTAGGATGAGAATCTTCTAAAGCAATTTCATGATTTACAATAGATTCGATTTGTTCATTAGACATGGCTAAATTAATTTTCTTTTCCAATAATAGTTTGTTTTTAGCATAAGCTCTTTTGGTTTTCTTTCTAGCTTTAGGTGATAGTATACCGGCTTTAGTTAAAGTCTTATAAATAAAATCGTATGATACATCAATATTTTCATCTTTTTTTAGAAACTCTTTAAAATGATTAAAATTCCAATCTTGATATTTATTCTTATAAAGTAGTATAATATCTTCGGAGATTGATTTGTCTAAAGCATTAATTGGCTTTCTAGTTCTATTGCCATGAACAAAGCCTGCTTTACCATTCTCCTTATAAATAATAATTAGACGATCAATTTGTCTTCTAGATATACCGAGCTTTTTACTAGCTCTGTTTTTATTTCCTTTATGATCAACTAATTCTTTAATAACATTATATTTTTCTAATTCATTCATTCTTAATTCTACCTTTCTCATTTCGTCACCTCAGTGACATATTATAATAATAGTGAGACATTTTCGCAAGTTAACACTTAAGACATTATCACAAATTAATCATATAAAGCTAAGACAAAGTAGAAGTTTGTCTTGTAAAATATTGTCAAATAAGGTATAATACATATTGTTTTTAGAAAGGAAGATTATATATGGCAGAAAAAGAAGTTAAAAAAGCTAAAAATATACATGAAATAGAAATTACAATTTCTGATAGTAATTGGCAAAAAAAATTAGATGATGCTTTTAAAAAAGAAATTAAAAAAGTTAAAATTGATGGTTTTAGACCTGGAAAAGCTCCAAGAAATATATATGAAAAGAAATATGGTAATGAAGCTTTAATTATGACTGCAGCTGAAGATTCTATAAACGAAGCTTATGAAAAAGCTTTGAAGGAATTTAATGATGTAGCTATTGTTCAACCTACTGTAGATATTAAAAAGGCTGATTTAGATGGTGTTACTTATGTGTTTACGTTTACTAGTAAACCTGATGTTAAAATAAATAAATATACTAATTTAGGTATAAAAAAAGATAAGGTAAAAGTAACTGATAAAGAAGTTAGTGAAGAAATTGAAAAGGCTAGAAGAGAATATGCAGATTTAAGGGTTAAAGATGGAAAAATTGAAACTGGAGATGTAGCTATTATAGATTATGAAGGTTTTGATGGAGATACTGCTTTTGAAGGTGGCAAAGCTGATAATTATTCATTAGAAATAGGTAGCAATACTTTTATATCAGGTTTTGAAGATGCTTTAATTGGTCTTAAAGCTGGTGATAAAAAAGACGTTAAGTTAACATTTCCAAAGGATTATCATGCTGAGGATTTAAAGGGTAAAAAAGTTGTATTTAAAGTTACTGTAAATGAAGTTAAAGAAAAAGTTTATCCAGAACTTAATGAAGAATTTTTCTTAGATCTTGGAATGGAAGATGTAAAAACAAAAGAAGAATTTGAAAAGAAAGTTAAAGAAAGTATGATAGAGCAAAGAGAATATGACTCTGAAAATAAATATATAGATGAATTATTTGAAGCTTTATTAAAAGAAACAAGTGTAGATATTCCTCATGAATTAGTTCATGAAGAAATAAATCATATGGTAAAACAATATGAAGAAAGACTTAAAATGCAAGGTATTTCATTAAAACAATTCTTTAAATATACTAATTCTTCACTTGATTTATTAAAAGAACAAATGCATGAAGAAGCAGAAAAAAGAGTTAAATTAAGATTTGCTGTAGAAGAAATAATTGATTTAGAAAAAATTGATGCAACAGAAGAAGAAATAGATAAAGATGCAGAAGAAAAATCAAAGAAGCATGGTATTACAAAAGAAGAGTTTATTAAAGCTTTTGGTGGAAGAGAAATGCTTAAATATGATATTAAGGTTCAAAAAGTAATCGAATTATTAAAAAAATAATTATAAATACCTATATTAAGTTATAGGTATTTTTTTGGTATTAAAGAATTTTTGATATTTGATTTTCATTTTTACTTGAAAGAATATTATTTAAATGGTATTATAGAAAACAAAAGTTGAATAAATTGTTATTATGTAGTAGGAGGAAATTATGGACAAAAGAAGTTTGCCAATTATATTATTAAGAGGAATAGTAGTTCTTCCTTATGCTGAACTAAAAATAGATTTAATAGATGAGTTAGATACAAAAATAATTGATCTTTCAAATAATGAGTATAATGGGCTAGTACTTTTAGTATCACCTAATAATTATTTGGAAGAAAGTTTACAAATAAATAAGCTTCCTAAATTAGGTGTTGTAGGTAAAATATCTAAAAAGACTATATTACCTAATGGATGTGTTAGAATAACTATAGAGGGTTTAAAAAGAACTAAAATAGATGGTTATTATCAGTGTAAAACAAATGATGAAATATTCTTAGGAAGGGTAAGTCATCCTGTTAGATATGCTATTGATAAAAATGATGAAATAGCATTAGTTAAGAAGTTGAAAAGTGAGCTTGAAAATTATATAACTAAAGTTGCTTATGCTTCTAATAGTATATTATCTGAAATAAATGAAATTGAAAGTATTAGTAAATTAGTTGATGTTGTTGCAAATTTTTTACCTCTTACATTTGAAAGAAGAAATGAATATGTTAATATGATTAATCCTCATACTCGTGTTATGATGTGTTTAGAAGATATACAAAAAGAGCTTGATATATTTGATATTGAAAAGAATTTGGATATAAAATTAAAAAAAGGGTTAGATAAGTCTCAAAAGGAATTTATACTAAGAGAAAAAATTAGGATTATAAAAGAAGAATTAGGGGATATAACATCTAAAGATGATGATATAGAGGAATTGAAAAATAAAATTGATAAATTAAAGGCGCCTAAAAATATAATTAAGAAATTAGATAAAGAGTTAAAAAAATATGAATCTACACCTTCTGCATCACCAGAAGTAGGTATAATTAGAAATTATATAGATGTACTTATTAATTTACCTTGGAATATATATACTAAAGATAATATTAATTTAACAGATGTAAAGAAGCTTTTAGATGATACTCATTATGGTTTAGAAGATATAAAAGAAAGAATAGTAGAGTATTTGGCTGTTAAAAGTCGAAGTGTATCTAATAAAGCACCAATTATTTGTTTAGTAGGCCCACCAGGTGTTGGTAAAACATCTCTTGCTAAGTCTATAGCAAATGCTATGAATCGTAAGTTTGTTAAAATATCAGTTGGTGGAGTAAATGATCCGGCTGAAATAATTGGTCATAGAAGAACATATATGGGAGCTAATCCTGGTAGAATTATTAATGCATTAAAAAAATGTGGTTCTAACAATCCAGTATTCTTAATAGATGAAGTAGATAAGATGACTAAAGATATTAAAGGTGATCCAGCAAGTAGTTTACTTGAAGTATTAGATCCAGAACAAAATAGTAAATTTTATGATAATTATGTTGAAGAACCTTATGATTTATCTAAGATTATGTTTATATTAACAGCTAATTATATAGAACAAATTCCAGAAGAATTAAAAGATAGATTAGAAATTGTTAAATTATCTAGTTATACTGAATATGAAAAGTTATTTATTGCAAAGAAACATTTAATTAAACTTGAACTTTTAGAATATGGTTTAGATGAGAATAGTATTAAATTTAGTGATGATATAATACTTAATATAATTAATAAATATACTAAAGAAGCAGGAGTAAGAGAGCTAAAAAGGGTTATTAGTAAAATAGTTAGAAAATATGTTAAAGATATGCTTGAAAATAATAAAGATACTATAAGTACTAAAGTAACTGATAAAAAGATTGAAGAATTTTTAGGTAAGGCTAAGTATGATAATAGTGAAATATTAATTAAAGATACTCCGGGAGTTATAAATGGGCTTGCATATACTAGTTATGGTGGAGATATTTTACCTATTGAAACTGTTATGTATCCATCTAAGGAATCTATTAAATTTACTGGTAACTTAGGTGATGTAATGAAAGAAAGTATTGAAATATCTTTAGGTCATATAAAAAGTCATGCTAAAGATTATAAAATTGATATAAAAAAGATAGAAAATAATTGTATTCATATTAATGCAACTGAAGCTGCTGTACCAAAAGATGGACCATCAGCGGGTATAGCTCTTACTACTGCAATAATAAGTTTATTAACTAATAAAAGTATTGATCCAAATATTGCAATGACAGGTGAAATCACATTAACAGGTAAAGTATTACCTATAGGCGGATTAAAAGAAAAATCAATAGGAGCTTATAGAGCAGGTGTAAAAACTATATTTATACCTAAGAAAAATGAAGCTGATCTAAAAGATATACCTAAAGAAATTATAAAAAATATTAAGTTTATATTAGTAGATAATTATAGTGAAATATATAAAGAAATATTTAAATAAATTTTAAATTAAAATATTTCTTTTTTTAGTTAAATGTAAAAATAACTGTTTTTTTGCATTACCTATTTAAATTTTCAAATTATTGTGATAAAATGTCTTCATAAGGTAGTAAAAATATATGGAGGGATGAAAATGGCATTTAGTTTAAAAAAATTTTTAGGTGGAAATGATATATCTAGTGAAGATGAATATTATACTTTAAGTGTTGAAGAAGCAGCAAGAGAAGAGGCAGGGGAAGGTTCTAAAATGATTTTACTTGAACCTAGAGCATATTCTGAATCACAGCAAATAGCAGATTATCTAAAGAAGAGAAATACTGTTGTTGTAAACTTAAAAAGAGTAACACCAGATCAAGGTAAAAGAATAATTGATTTTGTATCAGGTTGTTTATACGCAATAGGTGGAACTATGCAAAAACTAGGTGATGGTATATTTTTATGTGCTCCAAAGAATATAAATGTTCAAGGTAAAATGACTGAAGAAGAGGAACCTAAAAGAGGAAGAAAAAATATATCTGAAGACTTTTAGTACTTGATTATTTTTATAAATATGTTAAAATATATGTCATAAAACAAATGAGGAAGACGTTATAGTGTGAAATTATAAGAGATTCTACTTTTTGGTGAGATGTAGATTAAGGAAGCATTATATAAATCACTTCTGATTGTATATATCTGAAAATAAGTAAGATATATCGCTTGATTAGCGTTAAAACTTTTAAGTGTATACATATTATGTATAAATTAAGGTGGTACCGTGGGAATTATCTCATCCTTTTAGGATGAGTTTTTTTTAATTTAAAGGAGGAATTAAAATGAGTAAGATATTTAAAGAATTATCTAAGAAAAATCAGTATGAAACTGAAGAAGAAATATTAAAAAAATGGAATGATATGGATTTATTATCTAAAACAATAGACAATAGAACTAATGATAAAAAATGGGTATTTTATGATGGACCTGCAACTGCTAATGGTAATCCAGGTGTACATCATATGGTAGCTAAATTTTTAAAGGATGCTTTTTGTAAGTATCAAACTATGAATGGTAATAAAGTACTTAGAAAAATAGGATGGGATACTCATGGACTTCCTGTTGAAGTTCAGGTAGAAAAAGAACTTGGTTTTTCTGGTAAAAAAGATATAGAAAAGTATGGTATTGAAAAGTTTAATAAGAAGTGTCGTGAAGCTGTTTGGAAAAATGAAGAAGCATTTACTAAATTAACTCATGATATGGGGCAATTAATTGATACTAAAAATTCTTATATTACATATAAAAATGATTATATTGAAACAGAGTGGTGGATTTTAAAGAAGTTCTTTGATGAAGGATTATTTTATGAAGGAGTTAAAATAACACCATATTGTCCTAGATGTGGTACATCTCTTGCATCTCATGAAGTTGCTCAAGGATATAAAGAAATATCTGTTGATACTGTAATTGTTCCAATGAAAAAGAAGGATGAAGATTGTTACTTTTTAGTTTGGACAACAACACCTTGGACATTAATAGCTAATGTTGCCTTATGTGTTAATCCTGATGAAACTTATGTAAAAGTAGAGTCTATGGGTTATAAATTTATATTAGCTAAGGCATTAGTAAGTAAAGTATTAGGTGATTCAGTAAAAGTATTAGAAGAGTTTTCTGGTAAGATGTTAGAATATACTGAGTATGAACAATTACTTCCTTTCTTAAGTGTAGATAAAAAAGCTTTTTATGTTACTTGTGATAATTATGTAACAATGAGTGATGGTACAGGTGTTGTTCATCTTGCTCCTGCTTTTGGAGAGGATGATGCAAATGTTGGTAAAAAGTATAATTTACCTTATTTAAATCCTGTTGGAGATGATGGATGTTATATAGATGGTCCATGGAAAGGGATAAAAGTTTTTGATGCTGATTTAGAGGTTATTAAATATTTAAAAGCTAATGATAAGTTATTTAAAAAACAAAAGATGGTTCATAATTATCCTCATTGTTGGAGGTGTGATAGTCCGCTTCTTTACTATTCTAAACCAAGTTATTATTTAGAAGTAACTAAATTAAAAGATAAAATAATAGAAGAAAATAAGAAAGTTAATTGGTATCCATCTTATGTTGGTGAAAAAAGATTTGGTAATTGGCTTTTAGAGTTAAAAGACTGGGCTATATCAAGACAAAGATACTGGGGTACACCTCTTCCTTATTGGACTTGTTCTTGTGGACATGATGAAATGATTGGTTCTAAAAAAGAATTAATTGAAAAAGCTATAGAAGATATTGATGATACAATAGAACTTCATAGACCTTATGTTGATAATGTACATTTAAAATGTCCTTGTTGTGGTAAAGCTATGAAAAGATGTCCTGATGTTATAGATTGCTGGTTTGATTCTGGTTCTATGCCTTTTGCACAGTATCATTATCCATTTGAAAATAAAGAGCTTTGGGAAAGCCAGTATCCTGCGGATTTTATTGCAGAAGGAATAGATCAAACAAGAGGATGGTTTTATTCTCTTATAGTAATAGGAACATTTGTAACTGGAAAAAGTCCATATAAAAATGTATTAGTAAATGATTTATTACTTGATAAAAATGGTCAAAAAATGCATAAATCAAGAGGTAATGCAATAGAACCATTTGGTTTAATAGAAAAAAATGGAGTTGATCCTATTAGATGGTATTTACCTTATGTATCACCTGTTTGGACACCTATTAAATTTGATGAAGAAGGATTAAAAGAAGTATATTCAAAATTCTTTAATACATTTAAAAATACTTATTCATTCTTTGCACTATATGCAAATACTGATAATATAGATCCTAGAAGTTTTGATATTTCTTATTCCGATACTGAGGAAATAGATAAATGGTTAATATCTAAATATAATAAATTATTAGATTATGTAAAAAAAGCATATGATGAATTTGATTTAACTAAAGTAGTTAGAAGCGTAACTGATTTTGTATCAGAAGATTTATCTAATTGGTATATTAGAAGAAATAGAAGAAGATTTTGGTCTAATGCTTTAGATAATAGTAAAAAGTCAGTTTATAAAACTACTTATGATGTATTAGTTGGATTATGTAAAATAATAGCACCTATTGCATCATTTACTGCAGATGAAGTATATACTTTATTAACTAGTGAAGAATCAGTACATTTAAGTGATTTTCCAAAAGCAGATTTAACTTTAATAAATGAAAAAATAGAAAATAAAATGGATTTAGTAAGAAACTTAATATCACTTGGTAGAAATGTACGTGAAAAAGTTAAAATAAAGGTTAGACAGCCAATTAGTGAAGTATTAATAGATGGTAAAAATAAAGATATAATAGGCGATTTAGAAGAGTTAATTAAAGAAGAATTAAATGTTAAAAATATAACTTATATAGATGATTTATCTAAGTATATGAATTTTGAAGTTAAACCTAACTTTAAAGTAGTAGGTAAAATATTTGGATCTAAAATAAAATTGTATCAGGAAGAACTTACTAAACTAAATTATGAAGATATTAAATCTATTGAACAAGGTAATAACATAACAATTACTATTGATAATGAAGTATTTGATATAACTTCTGATATGGTAGATATTAGAGTATCATCTAAAGAAGGATATAATACTCAAAAAGATTTAAATAACTTTATTATATTAAATACTAATTTAACAGATGAATTAATAAATGAAGGAATAGCAAGAGAACTTATATCTAAAGTGCAAAATTTAAGAAAACAAAAAGATTTTGATGTAGCTGATAGAATTAAATTATATTATGAAAAAAATGAAAAATTAGAAGAAGTATTATCTTCATTTAATGAAATGATAAAAAATGAAACTT
Organism: uncultured Muribaculaceae bacterium; assembly: GCA_964402155.1. Taxonomy (GTDB): domain Bacteria; phylum Bacillota_I; class Bacilli_A; order RF39; family UBA660; genus Aphodocola. Next base: position 8,266 of record CAYOAY010000036.1, read on the forward strand.
TAAGTGTAGAGTTAATAGAAAAAAATAATATAGAAAATGAATTTGATTTAAATGGATTACTTGTAAAAGTAGATGTTAAAAGAGTTTAATTAAAACTCTTTTTTTATTATATTGAAATTAGATTATTATTTTGATAAGATATGTTTATAAGTAGGAGGAGATATGAAAGGTAAATTAATAGTAATAGAAGGTGCTTGTGATGGAATAGGTAAAACAACTCAATATAATCTATTAAAAAAATATTTAGAGGAAAAAGGGTATAAAGTATGTAGTCATCATTTTCCAACTTATAATTCAAAACAAGGTAAGTTAGTAGAACATTATTTAAATGGTGATTTTGGTAATCCTAAAGATTTATCAGCTTACTTAGTTAATAGTTTGTATGCTATAGATAGAGCTATTACGTGGAATGAAACTTTAAAAGAAGAATATGAAAATGGTAGTATAATACTTCTTGATAGATATACAACATCAAGTTTAATATATCAATCATCGTTATTAGAAACAACTAAAGAAAAAGAAAAGTTTATAAATTATGTAGAAGATTATGAATATAATAAACTTGGTATTAAAAAGCCTGATAAAGTAATATTTTTAACTGGTGATTTTGATACAGTAACAAATTTAAGAAATAAAAGAATAGATAATGAAGGAATAGTAAATGATGTATATGAAAGAGATAATTCTTTAATGAAGAAGATACATGATAATTCTTTATTTGTATCTAAATATTTAAATTTTGATATAGTAGATTGTTGTTATAATAATGAATTTAGAAGTATAGAAGATATTCATAAAGAAATAATAAAAAAATGTGATATGTAAAAAAATAATATGAAAAGTTAAGCTCATTGACTTATCTTTTTTTTTATATTAAAATTATTAGAGAATAGGAGATAATAATTATGAATTATAAAAAGATTTTAAATATTATGATGTTTATGTTTGCTATATCATTTTTATGCATTTTAAATGTAAATGCTGCTAGTTTTGGTAATATAACTGGTGGGAAAAAAAATAATGAAAGTTTTAAAGTACCTATAAATGATGCTAAGGGTCGTATTTTTACGTATGATAGGAATATGGTATCATGTGGTGGAACTGGAACATCGGCTTATAATGACCCATATGGAAGATTAATTAATTCAGATAAAGTAGAACTTTCTTGTACTATCATTTCAAGTAATAATGCCACACTTACTTTAAGTTTAGTTGATTTAGATCAAATTAATGAAAATGTATCTATATCTTATGAAATAAATCCATCTTTAACAACGAATCAGCCAGTTACTACACCTAGTACAACAACAAAAGAAAATATAATAACAACTAAGGAATCATCAAAATCTAATAATGCTAATTTAAAACAACTTTCTATAAAAGATAATGAAGGTGGAATAGTTAATTTATCTCCTAGCTTTTCTAGTAGTGTATATAAGTATGAAGCAGGTGTTAATGGAACTATTAAAACTATTAATATAGAAGCTGTTGCAGAAGATGGTAAATCAAATATTGTAATTAGTAAAAATGCTCAAGAAGAATTAAAACAAGGCGAAAATAATGAAATTATAATTACTGTTACAGCAGAAGATAATGAAACAAAAAAACAATATATACTTAATATTAAAAGAGAAGCATTAGTATCAGATGCAACATTACAATCTCTTTTAATAGAAGAGGTTCCTGACTTTGATTTTGATCCAAGTATATTTAAATATGATGTTAAAATAAGTAGTGATATTGAAACTTTAGCTTTAAATTATTCTACTAATGATGAAAATACTATAGTTACAGTATCAGGGAATGAAAATTTAGAAAATGGATCAAAAATAAAACTTTTAGTTACTGCAGAAGATGGTACAAAAAAAGAATATATTTTAAATATAATAAAAGAAAAAATGACTACTACAAAGAAAAAAAATATTAAAGTAGATAATAATTCAGATAAAAATCCTTTGGTAATAATGGTTTTATCTCTAATAGCTTTTGGACTTATTGGTTCAATTGTATATGTTGCAAAAAAATAATGAGGAAACTCATTATTTTTTATGCATTATTGTTTCTTATAAATTCTCTTAGTATTTTTGTAAGTGCTCTTTTTTCTATTCTTGAAACATAGCTTCTACTAATTTTAAATTCTGAAGCTATTTCTTTTTGAGTTTGTTCTTTTTGATTAAAAAGACCATATCTTTTAATTATTATTTCTTTTTCTCTTTTAGTTAAAATATCAATATATTCATATAATAATTTTATGTTATCTTTAAGAGAAATATCTTTTATATAATCTGGATTAGGTGTTTTTAATATATCTAAAAAAGATATTTCATTTCCATCTTTATCAAATCCAACAGATTCATTAATGCTTATATTTTTTGAATTTTTTTTATTAGCTCTAAAAAACATTAAAATTTCATTTTCTATACATCTTGCAGCATATGTTGTAAGTCTTGTTCCATTTTTATTTGAAAATGTATCAATACCTTTAATAAGCCCTATAGTACCAATACTAATTAAATCATCAATGTCTTCTTTTGTATTATCATATTTTTTAACTATATGAGCTACTAATCTTAAATTATGTTCTATTAGTTTATTTCTTGCATCTTTATCATTATTTAGCATTTGACTTATTAATTTTTCTTCTTCTTCTTTAGTTAAGGGATCAGGAAAAGTTTTACTTCCGTAGCTACCTGTTGCAAAAATAAAGCCTTTTATAATTTCTGTAATAATACTTAAAAACAAAAAAATCACTCCTAATAAATAATATGAATTAAAATTTTATATATAATAATAAATAATTAATACTTTACTTTGTAAGCATTAAAGATTTACCCGGTTTAAAAGCTAAGTAAAAAATGGTAAGCTAAAAAAGAGACGAATAAAATGATATGCAAAAAATATAGTGCACAATACAAAATAGAAAAAGTAAAAGAATATTTAGAAGAATATTCTAAAACAAAAATAGCAAAAGCAACATTTGCAGCAAAAAATGGAATATCAGATTCAACATTTAATGATTGGGTATTGAAGTATCAAAGAAATAAAGTAGGATTTTGTAATATAACAAATGAAATAGTAAAATTAAATGATATAGAAAGTGTAGAAACAGAACAAAAAATAGTAAAACAAATAACATCAATAAATCAAAATATAAAAGAAGAAGACTATATTAAATTATATTATAATGGAGTAGCCATAGAGTTTAATAAGAGTATCTTAGAAAAAGTTATGGGAATTATAAAAGAATGGTAAAGCAAAAAGAAGGTAAAAAAATATATTTATTTGGTAATGATGTTAGTTTTAGATTAGGAATAGATGGATTAACAAATCTTATTCTTTCTGAATTTAAATAATAAGTTAAAAATAATATTTAATAATTTAAAATTAGTAGGGAAAAGAATTAGCAAATATTTTTTTATATAATAGGAAAGACATGCGAAAAGTATGAAAATAAATGTAAAGCAAAAATGCGAGAAAAAATTCTCGCTTTTAA
>CAYOAY010000037.1:0-11567 GCA_964402155.1 uncultured Muribaculaceae bacterium
ATAATTACTGGGGAAAATGATACTTTTTTGATTCGACAACTGAAAAAGTCGGGTTATACCAGAAAAAATCCCGTTAGGGATTTCTAAACGAAAAATTTATTTTTTGTTTTTCTTGCAATTTATAGACTCAGTTTATATTAAATAACATCATTTACGCAAAATTCTTTATATGCTTTTAACTAAACTATTATTTTCTTTTTTATAAATATTTAAAGCTTCTATTATATCTAAATCATATTTTTCTAATAATTCTTTTTCATTTTCATCTGTTATATTAAGCATTATATCTAAAGAGGCATTAATTCCATCTTTAAAATTATCTTTATACTTTTCATATATAGCTAAAGCAATAGATGATGAATAAAGATATATTAAGTAATTTTTAAGAGGAATATCAGTTAATTCATATAATTCAAAATCATAATTTGGATTTTTTTCTTTTTCTTTATTAATCAAATTTTTAATATTTTTAGCATTTTTATTAATATCTAGTTTTGATAATCTATATAAAAAGTCTGTAATTTCAATATCAGAATATATATTACCTAGATATATCCTATTAAAATTATAAATATATTCTTCTTCATTTTCTAATTTTTTATTAAATAAATACTCGTTAGCATATAATTCAATTAATATACTTCCTACTTCACGGTATAAAACTACATTTTTATCTTTATCAAATTTTCTATTTGATAAAGTATTAACTATTCCATGTATAAGTTCATGACTTAATGTAGAAAACATATTATTACTATTATCTTTTATTATTTGATAATAGTTTTTATTTACAGGTGAATAACAGCATCCACAAAAACTCAAATCTCTTTTAGAATCATCTACATATAATTTTTTATTATCTATTGTATTTTTTAATTCATAATAAAGAATAGGGCTTATTTCTTTTAGAAATTTTTCTAAATAAGGTATATAATCAAAATTATTATTACTAGGATTTATAATTCCAAATAATGAAAAATTTTCTTCTAAGGCGTTATTAATTATATTTTCAAGCATATTTCTTTGAAAATTAGTTAGATCATAAAATGTAAAATCATAATCACATAATAGGTCATGTTTAAAATTAATTTTCTTTAAAATATCTGGATATATATCTGAAATTTTTAAAATAGTACGAAGCATATCATTTAAATAATCTAAATCACATAATAAATCATAATTATTTTTATTTTTTATAACTTTTTTTATGCAATTTAAATAATTTTTTATAATTTCTTTTTTATCCCATTGATATTTCATAACAAAATTCCCCCTTAAATGACATATATTTTATCATATTATTTAAATTTATCAAGTTATTTGTTATAATAAAAAAAGAAAGGATTTGATAATATGGCAACACCACATATAGGTTGTGAAAAAAATGATATTGCAAAAACTGTTATTGCATCAGGTGATCCTCTAAGAGCAAAATATATTGCAGAAAATTTTTTAAAGGATTATAAGCTAGTAAACGAAGTAAGGGGAATGTATGCTTATACAGGATATTATAAGGATAAGAAAGTAACTGTTATGGGACACGGTATGGGAATACCATCTATGGGACTTTATTCATATGAATTATATAAATTTTATGAAGTAGAAAATATTATAAGAATAGGTTCTGCTGGTTCATTTAATGAAAAAATAAAGATTAATGATATAGTTTTAGCTAAAAGTTCTTATAGTAAAACTTATTTTCCTAAATTATTAAATGACGAAGATATAAGCTTAGTAGAAAGTTCAAGTATATTAAATGAAACTATTTTAAATACTGCTAAAAAATTAGATATTAATTTAAAATATGGAAATATTATAACAAGTGATGTATTTGATGTTTATGCAGATTCTAAAAAGTTTGAAAGTAATTTTAAAAATAATGAATATTATGCTGTTGAAATGGAAGCTTTTGCATTATTTTATGTAGCTAAAATGTTTAATAAAAATGCAAGTTGTTTGCTTACTGTAGTTGATTCTAAGTATGAAGATCAAATAGTTAGTAAAGAAGTTAGGGAAAAAGGTTTAAATGATATGATTGTTTTGGTTTTAGAATCTATTGTTTAATATAAAATATAATTTTTAACATACTAAAAAGGGAGGGTGAGTATGCAAATAAAAGAACTTATATATAATGATATACCTGTTGTTTTAATAAATACAAATAAATTTAAAACTGTAGTTGTAAGTCTTTTCTTAAAAGAAAAAGTAAAAGAAGATATAATGCTAACAAGAAGTATGATAAGAAATACAATAATGCATACTTCGTTAAAATATAATACTTCAAAAAGTTTAAGTTTAAATATTTTAAAGAATTATAATCCTTCTTATAATGCATCAACAATAAGAGAAGGTAATTATTTGATAAGTAGTTATTCATTTAAAGTTTTAGAAGATAAATATACAGAAAAAGGAAATTATAATAGAGTTTTAGATACATTTAAAGAGATTATTTTTAATCCTAATGCTAAAGATGATATGTTTAATAGTGATGAGTTTTCTTTAATGTATAAAAGTTTAAAGGGATATATAGAATCTAAAATAGAAAGACCAAAAAATTATGCTATTGAAAAATTATCTGAAAATATGGGTAAAAATACTCCTATTTCTTATACTATTAATTTAAAAAATTTAAATAAGGTTACTGAAAAATCTTTATATAAAGATTATAAAGATATGTTAAATAATAGTGAAAAAATGCTTATTTTAGCAGGTAATATAACTGATGATATATATAATGATACTGTTAAGATATTAGATAATTTAAAACAGGTAACATATACTGATGATCTTATTATAGAAAGTAATATAGATGAAAATATAGATGATGTTATAGAAGATTATAATGGAAAGCAGTCTATTTTAACTGTTGGTTTAAAGTTAGATAAACTAAGTTGTTTTGAAAGATTATATTCTGCTGTAATATTTAATGGAATATTAGGCGGCGGTGCATCATCTAGATTATTTGATATTATAAGAGAAAAAAATCATTTAGCATACTTTGCTTTTTCAAGATATGAAAAAGATGATAGTTTAATACATATAGTATCTGGTATAGAAAAAGATAATTATGAAAAAACATATACTTTAATTAAAAATATAATAAATAATATGAAAACTGTAAATGTTGAAGAAATAGATAGAGTAAAAAAGGAAATAGTATCTTCATTAAAGGAAAGTAATGATTATTTAGCTAGTTATCCTAAAAATTATTATTATAATAAATTATTTGAAATCAAATCAAAAGAAGAAATTATTGAAAATATAAATAAAGTTACAAAATCTGACATAGAAGGTATATATAATAAGATTCATTTAAGTAATTCTTACTTTATGAGAGGAGTAAATAAAGATGAAGAAGATTAAAATTAATAAAGTAGATGAAGTTATATATTATGAAAAGTTAGATAATGGACTTGATATATATATTTATAAAAAAGAAGGATTTGAGAAGAAGTGTTGTTATATTCAAACTAAGTATGGTTCTTTAAATAATGAGTTTATACCTATAAATGAAGATAAATATGTAAAGTTTCCACTTGGGATAGCTCATTTTTTAGAGCATAAATTATTTGAAAGTAATGATAATAGTAATATATTTTCTTTATTTGAGAAAAATGGTGCTTATGTTAATGCTGCAACTAGTTATGATAAGACATTTTATTATTTTAGTTCATCTAGTAATTTTTATGATAATTTAAGTTTACTTATAAATATGGTAGAAACGCCATATTTTACTGATGAAAATGTTGAAAAGGAAAAAGGTATAATAGGACAAGAAATTGATATGTATTTAAATGATCCTGAAAGTTTTATGTATAAAAAAGTATATAGTAATAGTATTATAAATAGTCCTTTAAAATATGATATAGCAGGGTCTTTTGATGATATAAATCAAATAACTAAAGAAGATTTATATAAATGTTATAATACTTTTTATAATCCATCTAATATGTCTTTATTTATAGCAGGAGATATAGATCCTGTAAAAGTAATTGATTTTATTAAAAAAATAGAAGAAAAAAGAAGCATTAATAAAATAAATAAGATAGTAAATAAAGAATATAGTGAACCAGAGTATGTTTTGAAAAAAGAAGAAGTAGTATATCATAATGTTACTAAAACTAAAATATGTTATACCTATAAAAATATTTTACCTAAGGTAGATAAAGAAAAAGATTTTTTAAGAAGGTTTTATATAAGAATATTTTTATCTACTAAATTTGGTGATTGTTCATCTTTTAGTGAAAATTTAATTAAAGAGGGTCTTGTTAATTCTTACTTTTATTATGATTATACTTTTATTGATAATATAGCATTAATATTCTTTAGTGGTGATGTTATAGATGATGTAAAAGTTCAAAATAAAATAGAAGAAAGTTTAAAAGATTTAAATGACTTAGAAGAAATGTTTGATTTATATAAGAGAAATTTTATATCAGGTTATGTTAATAGTTTTGAGGGTATAGATAATGTTATTAATAGTTTAAGATCTATGGTAAATACTTATGGAACTGTATTTGATAATTTATATGAATTATATTCTAATGCATCATTTACAGATTATTTAAGCGTAATTAAATCTTTATCTTTAGAAAATAAATCTAAGGTTATAGTTAAAAATAAGGAGGATTTAAATGTTAGAAGTAAAAGAAGTAACTAAGTATTATGGTGATTTTAAGGCGGTAGATAATTTATCTTTTACTGTTTGTAAAGGAGAGATATTTGGTCTTTTAGGTGTTAATGGAGCGGGTAAGACAACTACTTTTAGAATGATTATGAATTTAATTGAACCAAGCTGTGGAACTATTACTTTTAATAATAGAAAAATAGATTATGATATAACAGATAGTATAGGATTTTTAACTGAAGAAAGAAGTTTACTTACTAAGTTAACAGTAAAAGAACAGATGTTGTTTTATGGTAAGTTAAAATCTTTGAGTGAAGATGTTATATTAAAAAGATTAGATAAATTATTAGATAGATTTAATATTAGTGAATATAAAAATAGAAAAATAAATACTTTATCAAAAGGTAATCAGCAAAAAGTACAATTTATATCTGCTATTATAAATGAACCTAAATTATTAATACTTGATGAACCTTTTTCTGGTTTAGATCCAATTAATATTGAATTATTTAAAAGTGTAATATTAGAGTTAAAAAATAAAGGTACTTCTATAATATTTTCATCTCATAGAATGGATCATGTTGAGTTATTTTGTGAGAAGTTAGTTATATTAGTAAAAGGTAAAACGGTTTTAAATGGTTATTTAAAAGATATTAAAGATGATTATAAAATGAAAAGAATAATAATAGAGGGTAATGTAAATAAAAATAAGTTAAGTAAGATAAAAGGTGTTGTAAATGTTACTAAGAATGCATCATCATATATAGTTGATATAGAAAATAAAAAGTATTCTAAAGATGTTTTTGAATATTTAAAAACATGTAGTAATATAACTAAGTATTTAATAGAAGATGCTTCTTTAGAGGAAATATTTTTATCAAAAGTAGGTGAAGCATATGGAAAATAAATTTAAGTTTTTAACTAAGTATAGTTTAAATAAAAAACTAAAAAATAAATGGTTTTTAGTAGCTAATATAGTAGTATTTTTAATAATTGTTGCACTAGTTAATATAGATTCTATAATAAGTTTTTTTGGAGGAGATTTTAATAATGATATTAATGTTAAAATAGCCGGTAATACTACTTATTATGAAGTTATAAAAAAAGATTTAGATGGTTTTAAAAATTATTTAAGTGATGTAACTGTAAATATTAAAAAAGAAGACAAAAGTATAGATAAATTAAAAAAAGAATTAAAGGATACTAAAGATATATTACTTATTATAAATAATGATTCAGATAATGTATTTAATGTGGAGTTTATAACTGATTCTTATATAGATATGGTAAGGTATCAAGTAATTGTTAACTGTTTAAATAATTCGAAAAGTAAAATTGCTTTGTTAAATTCAAATATAGATCAAAAAGAGCTTGATAAAATAAATAAGAGTGTAGATATTACTCGTACATTTATAGATAAAGAAAAAACTAAAGATGAAGAAAATTCAAAAAGTATATTATCTATTTTATCTATGATACTTGTATTACCTTGTTTTATGCTTATAGTATTTTTAACGCAAATGATAGGTGCTGAGGTAAATGAAGAAAAGTCAACTAGGGGTATGGAAATTATAATAGGTAATGTATCTGCTAAAACACATTTTTTCTCTAAAATATTATCTAGTAATTTATTTGTTATAATACAAGGTTTATTATTAATATTTTATAGTGTTTTTGGTTTAATAGTTAGAAAATTAATTTCTAAAGGGTCTTCTATAATAAGTTCTGTAAGTCAAAATAGTGATATATCATCAGTTGTAAATATGGTTAAAGAAAGTAATATAATTAATAAATTAGGATATATAATACCACTTATAATTATTCTTATTATACTTAGTTTTTTAGCTTATTCACTATTAGCTGGAATACTATCTTCAATGACAACTAATATGGAAAATTATCAGCAACTACAAACACCACTTATGGTAATTAGTGTAATAGGATATTATTTAATATTATTATCATCAATGTTTCCAGGTGCTTTATTTATAAAAATAGCTAGTGTAGTTCCTCTTATATCTATATCACTAGCACCTAGTTTATTATTATCTGGTGAAATTGGAGTTGGTTTAATAATAATTGCAATATTATTACTTTTATTTTTTGATTATATTCTTATTAAATATGGTCTTAAAATATATAAAGTAGGTATATTAAATTATTCAGAAACTAATTTATGGAAAAAGATATTTAAAGCTATAAAAGAACAGGATAAACGCACGAGATTAAAATCTGAGTAAAGCCCTTTAATATAAGACAACCATAAACATTATAGTTTTATCAGTATGATTAATATTGGATATTTTATTTTAAAATTTATCAACATTTTATACTTGTTTTACCTTAATTCCTTTATTTATAAGTAAAAACTCATGCGTTTATCCTGATAAAAGAATAATATAAGTTTGACAAAGCTTTTAAATATGCTATAATACTTTTTAGAAAAGCAAAGAAAAAGAGTAGTAGTAAGTAAAAAGCTTATAAGAGAGTTAGTGGTTTGGTGCAAACTAATAGTAATAGCTTATGAATTCGCTTTGGAGCTTGATAACCTTAAAGTTATCACGTTATCTTACGTTACAAGAATTAAGTGCATAGAAATCTATGAAACAAGGTGGTACCACGAAGATATTTCGCCCTTGTATTATAGATTTTTTTTAATTTATATGGGAGGATTATAATGAAAGATGAAGTTAATAAAATAAAAGAAGAGTATTTAAAAGATTCTTTAAGAATTAATGATATTAAATCTTTAAATGAAGTAAAAGTAGAGTATTTAGGTAAAACAGGTAAAGTTAGTATGTTATCTAAAATGATGAAGGATATTGCTAATGAAAATAAAAAAGAATTTGGTATGCTTGTTAATGAATTAAGAACTTATGTAACTAATAGTTTAGATGAAAAGTTAAAGATAATAAAGGAAGATGAGTTAAATAAAAAGTTAGAAAGTGAAACTATAGATATTACTATTTCATCTAAGAAAGTTAAAAGAGGATCTAAACATCCAATGACTAGAATAGAAGAAAAGTTTGAAGATTTATTTTTATCTATGGGTTATACAATATATGATGGTCCTGAAATAGAAAGTGATGAGAATTGTTTTCAAAAACTTAATTTACCTAAAGGTCATGCTGCAAGGGATGCTCAAGATACATTTTATTTAAAAGATGAATTTGAACAATTTTTACTTAGAAGTCAAACATCTACTGCACAAGTTCGTGCTATGGAAGAAAATAAGGATAAAGGACCTCTTAGAATAGTTTGTCCAGGTAAAGTATATAGAAGAGATGAGGATGCAACTCATTCTCATCAATTTATGCAAATAGAAGGTCTTGTAATTGATGAAGATATTTCTATGGCTGATTTAAAAGGAACTTTAGAATTATTTTGTAAGGCTATTTTAGGAGAAAAAACAAAAGTAAGATTTAGGCCTAGTTATTTTCCGTTTACTGAACCTTCTGTTGAGGTTGATGTAACTTGCTTTAAATGTGGTGGAAAAGGATGTGCTTTATGTAAGTCTACTGGTTGGATAGAAGTTTTAGGAGCTGGTATGGTTCATCCTAATGTACTTGAAATGAGTGGTTATGATAGTAAAAAGTATCAAGGTTTTGCATTTGGTACTGGGATGGATAGATTTGCTATGTTTAAATATGGAATAACTGATATTAGAACTATTTATGGAAATGATATTAGGTTTTTAAAAGAATTTGATAGAAGGGATTGTGAATAATGAAATTATCTAGAAACTTTGTTAGTGATTATATTGATTTATCAGATGATTTAACTATTTCAAAAATAGCTTCTGATATGACTGATGTTGGAAATGAATATGATTATGCAGGTAAGTTAATTAATTGTACAAATCTTGTTGTAGGAGAAGTACTTGAATGTAAAAAACATCCAGATAGTGATCATTTACATGTATGTAAAGTAGATGTTGGAAGTGAAGTATTAAACATAGTATGTGGTGCACCTAATGTTAGATGTGGTATTAAAGTTGTAGTAGCTTTAAATGGTGCTAAGTTACCTGGTGTAGAAATTAAAAAGGGTATGATAAGAGGTATAGAATCTAATGGAATGTTATGTTCTAAAGCAGAGCTTGGTCTTGATAATAAGTTTTTAGAAGAAAAGGATAAAACAGGTATTCATGAGTTACCAGAAGATTCTAAAGTTGGAAGTGATGCTATTAAGGCATTAGGATTAGATGATGAGGTAATTGATTTTGAACTTACTTCAAATAGAGGAGATTTACTTAGTATTTTGGGTATGGCATATGAACTTGGTGCAATATATAAAAGAAAAGTAAAAGATATAGATTTAAGTTATAATTCTATTAAAGAAAATATTAAAGATTCTTTTAACGTCAAAGTTGATACCTCAGATTGCACGCTTTTCTTAGCAAAGAAAGTTAAAAATGTAGTAATTAAAGAAAGCCCTTCATTTATAAAAGAAAGACTTATTGCATCAGGTATTAGACCAATAAATAATGTTGTTGATATATCAAATTATGTAATGCTTGAAACAGGACAACCTCTTCATTTTTATGATGCTAATAGTTTAGGTAATACTTTAATTGTTAGAAATGCAAATGAAGGTGAAACTTTAACTACTTTAGATAAAATAAATAGAGTATTAACAAGTGATGATATAGTAATTTCAAATAAAAAAGAAGCTGTAGGACTTGCAGGTGTTATGGGAGGACTTTCTACTGAAGTCGAAAATAATACAACTGATATAATAATAGAATCTGCTATATTTGATAAAGTAAAAGTAAGAAGAACATCTAAGAAAATACTTAGAAGTGAAGCATCTAATAGATTTGAAAAAGGTCTTGATCCTAATAGATGTTATATGGCTATAGAAAGAAGCTGTGCACTTTTAGAAAAATATGCTGATGCAACTATTTTAGATGGTATTTTAAAGTATGATAAAACAAATAAGGAAGAAAAAGTAATAGATTTAGAATTTGATAAAATATATAAAGTACTAGGTATTAAAATATCTAAAGAAGAAGTTATTGAAATATTAGAATCTTTAGCATTTAAAGTAGAGAATAAAGATTACTATTTAAAAGTTACAGTACCAACTAGAAGACTTGATATTTCTATTAGAGAAGATTTAATTGAAGAAATTGGAAGAATATATGGTATGGACAATATTAAAGGAAAACTTCCAGTCCTTAAAGTAGTTAATAGTAATTTTGATAGAACAAAAAGAGAAATAAAAAACAAATTAATTAATTTAGGATTAAATGAAACTTTAAGTTATACATTAATACCAAAACAAGAAGTACATAAGTTTACAAAAGATGATTTTAATGAAATAATGTTAAATGATCCTATGAGTGAAGATAGAAATACTTTGAGATATAGTCTTTTATATTCATTAAAAGAAATATATTTGTATAATAAAGCTAGAAATAATAGTAATATTTCTATATTTGAAGTAGGCAAAGGTTTTTACAAAGAAGATAATTTATATAAAGAAGATTTAAAATTAGCAGTATTAATGACTGGAGATTATTATTTAGGAGTTAATAATACTAAAGTTGATTTTTATATAATAAAAGGTGTATTAGAAGAATTATTAGATTACTTAGGATATAATAGAAGATATAGTTTAAGTGTTAGTGATATACCAAATGAATTACATAAGGGTCAAAGTGCTTCTATAATTATGCAAGGTAAAAAAGTAGGTGTTATAGGAAAACTTCATCCTAATATAGTTAAAGATGATGTATATGTATTTGAAATAAATTTAACTAAGCTTTTATCTAATAGAACAAGTAAAATGACTTTTAAAGAAATACCTAAGTATCCTATTGTTAAAAAAGATCTGGCTTTTATTGTTGATAAGAATATAACAGTAGGTTTGGTGTTAGAAATAATTAAAAAAGCTGGTGGAAAAAACTTAATTAATCAAGAATTATTTGATATATATGAAGGTGAGAATATAGAAAATGGTAAAAAATCACTAGCATTTTCATTATATTTTCAAGATGATAAAAAGACTTTAACCGAAGAAGAAGTAATGGTTTCTTTTAATAATATAATTAAAAAAGTTACTGAAAGTATTTCAGCAACTTTAAGAGATAATTAATTTAAGTGAGTTTTTAGAATTTCTAAAAGCTCATTTTTTAATTCATCGGATGCATTATTCCATATTATTTCCATAAATACTCCAAGTCCGGGAAGTGCTTCTTCTAAACCTTCTTTTATACTATCTTCAATTGATTCTTTTATTTCATTTTTGTTATCTTCTTTAAAACTATCTTTAATGTAAGTTCTTATATCTATATTATTCATATTAAGTTTTTCCTTTCAAGATTATTTTTTGTAAAATTTTATAAATTATACATTAATTTATTGATTAAATCTTATTTTAATTATATAATCCTGAGTTTGACAGTTTAGAATCAAAAAATGTGGTTTTGACCTTATTTTATAAGGATTTTACTTCACGAAAAAAATGCGTAATTTTTTATATTTTGAAATTATTTAAAAATTTTTTTCAAAAATTTTATACGCATAGTGTTTAAAGCCTTATAATTATTAGCGTTTGTTAAACCTTTATGAAATTAATATTACTAACACAATGTGATTCTAGCATATTTTTTATTTAAAATCAATGTGCTGAAAAATTACGCAAGTTGAAAAAATAATGAATCCCTTATTTTATAAGGAATTGCGAGCAAAAAAAAGATGAAACTGTCAAACTCGGGTGCTTCTTCTAAACCTTCTTTTATACTATCTTCAATTGATTCTTTTATTTCATTTTTGTTATCTTCTTTAAAACTATCTTTAATGTAAGTTCTTATATCTATATTATTCATATTAAGTTTTTCCTTTCAAGATTATTTTTTGTAAAATTTTATAAATTATACATTAATTTATGTCAATAATTTAGGAAAATGTCTCAAATTTTTTTAAACATTAACGGGAAA
>CAYOAY010000038.1:0-11548 GCA_964402155.1 uncultured Muribaculaceae bacterium
TTTGTAATACTAATACTGGCAAAAGTGAAGACTTTTATGTAATTAGTGATAATGGGACAACTGTTACAGCGCTAGCTAAGTATAATTTAATGGTAGGTTATTCTATTGATATCGATACTGAAGAAACTGAATTAATACCAGAAAATAAAGAAGATTATGGACTTCAAAGTATTGATACAACATTAGATATTGATAGCGAAACAGGAGAATTTACAAGTACAACATTATATGGTTCTATTCCATTTGCAAATCCTGATGAAAATCATAAAGATTCCTCTGGCAATTATTTAGGATATTGGACAGATGAAAGTGGTAATTTACTTTCTAAATATGGAAGTACTTATCCAGCATTTGTATATGATGAAAATTCTAATCTTTATGAGCATGTACAAAATTATCAAGACTATTTAAAAGATATTTTAGGAAAAACAAGTGTTAGTGCAACACTTATAAGTGAAGAAGAGCTACTTAATTTAGGATGCGAAGATTATACTGATTATACTGATCATTTGACTACTTGTCCTAGTTCTTTAAGTATTTTTCAAACTCCTTTTATGCTTTCTTGGACTGGAACTGCACCTAATTTTAATAGCAATGGTAAAAGTGTTATTTCATCATTTGGTGTACAAGGTGAACCTTTTTTAGGCGGGGATATGAAATTTAATTATTATTTTAGTGGTATTCGCCCTTTAATTACAGTATCTAAAACAGATATTTAATATATAAACATTTAAGAAAATAATACTTAAATGTTTTTTTAAATTAATTATAAAATTCGTGGTATAATTATTATTATAGAGGAATGATTAATATGGACTATATAAAAGGACTTACAAGTAAAGAAGTAGAAGATAGAATTAAAAAGGGAAAAGTTAATTATGATACAACTGCAGAAAGTAAGAGTATAAAACAAATATTAATTGATAATGTTTGTACGTTATTTAATCTTATTAATATTATTTTAGCTATATTAATAATAATTGTTGGGTCATATAAAAATCTATTATTTTTAGGTGTTGTAATTTGTAATACTTTAATAAGTACTATACAAGAGGTAAGAGCTAAAAAAGTAGTTGATAAGTTATCTGTTATATCATCTAGTAAAGCTAAAGTAATAAGAGATGGTAAGAAAAGTTTAATACATATTAATGATGTTGTGTTAGATGATACTATTTTATATGAGTTAGGTGATCAGATAATAGCTGATTCAAAAATATTAAAAGGTACATGTGAAGTTAATGAATCATTTATTACAGGTGAATCTAAAATAATTACTAAGAAAAAGGGTGATATACTTCTTTCTGGTAGTTTTATAGTTAGTTCTAGTGTATATGCTAAAGTTATACATGTTGGAATAGATAATTATACCGCTGTTATATCAAGAGATGCTAAGAAAATGAAAAAAGAAATTAATTCACAGATAATGCGTTCTTTAAATAAAATAGTAAAGTATGTATCAATTGCTTTGATTCCAATAGGTATATTACTTTTATTAAGACAATTATCTATACCAGGTAATACATTTTCTAATGCTATAGTATCTTTAGTTGCTGCACTTATTGGAATGATACCAGAAGGGCTTATTTTACTTGTTTCAACGGTACTTGCAATTAGTGTTGTTAAGTTATCTAAATATAATGTTTTAGTGCAAGATTTATATTGTATAGAAACGCTTGCTAGAGTAGATACTTTATGTTTAGATAAAACTGGAACTATAACTGAGGGGAAAATGGAAGTATATGATGTACTTACTTTAGATAATCATAAAGTAAATGAAATTGATGAATCTCTTATGATAATTACTAATAATTTAAATGATAATAATCCCACGTTTAATGCTATATGTGATAAGTATAAAGATAAATGTAATATAAAGGCTAAAAGAGTAGTTTCTTTTTCTTCTTTAAGAAAATATTCTATGGTTATATTAGAAGATAAGAGTTTAATACTTGGTGCGCCTGAAATAATTTTAAAAGATCAATATAAAAAATATGAAAGTAAAATAGAAAAATTATCTACTGAATATAGAGTTTTATTATTAGCTAAGACTAATAATAAAATAATTGGTGATAAGTTACCTTGTGATGTTGATGCTTTAGGATTAATACTTATTAAAGATAAAATAAGACTTGATGTTATAGAAACTTTAAATTATTTTAAAAGCAATGATATAGAAATTAAAGTTATATCTGGTGATAATGTAAATACTGTTTGTAATGTTGCTAAAAGTGTTGGAATTGAAATAAATGGAGTATTAGATGCTAGAAAAATTGATGATAATTCTGATATTAATGAATTAGCTGAAAATAATAATATATTTGCAAGGGTAAAGCCTGAACAAAAAAGAGCTTTAATTAAAGCTTTAAAAGAAAATGGACATATAGTAGCTATGACAGGTGATGGGGTAAATGATGTGCTAGCTCTTAAAGAATCAGATTGTGCAATATCTATTTCATCTGGTGCTGATGCAGCTAGAAATGTATCTGAACTTGTACTTTTAGATTCTAATTTTGATTCTATACCTTATATAGTTAAAGAAGGAAGAAAAACTATTAATAATGTTGGAAGATCTGCTACTTTGTTTTTATCTAAAACTATATATGCATCATTACTTGCTATATTATTTTTATTTATTAGTTATAAGTATCCATTTATGCCTATACAAATGTCTTTAATTAGTACATTAACTATTGGTATGCCTGCTTTTATACTAGCTTTAGAACCTAATTATGATAGAGTAAGTGATAAGTTTTTAACTAATGTTATTAGTAAAGCTATTCCAAGTGGTCTTACTACTGTTTTAAATATTTTAATATTAGTATTATTATCTAGTATGTTTAAAATATCGGATATTCAAATATCAACTATTGCGGTTATAATTACTTGGTATACAGCTGTTTTATTAATATATAGAATAAGTAAACCACTTAATTTATTAAGAAAAAGTCTATTAATATTTGTTATAGTATTATTTATGTTAGCATTTATAATTCCTTTGTTAAGAGGTTTATATTCACTTGAAATGTTAAAACCTAATTCTATTTTAATATTGGTATTTTTAATGTATATTTCAACTAGAATATTTAGATCTTTAAGTAAGCTATTAAATATTATAATAAAAAAGAAAGAAAGTTGGTTTATATAGTTATGATTAAAGTAATATTTTCAGATTTAGATAATACACTTGCTATAAATAAAAATATTTCAAATAAAAATATTTGTGCTATAGATAAATTTACTAGTTTAGGAAATACTTTTATAATTATAAGTGGAAGAAGTATATCTTATTTAAGAAAAATAATATCTAATATAAATGGTATAAGATATATTATAGGTAATAATGGCTCTATAATTTATGATAATAAATATAATAAAGTTATATATAGTAATTTAATTGATTATGATAATATTTTAAATATTTATAATATATCTAATAAATATAATGCAAAGTTTTTACTTTCAGGGCTTAAGTATGATTATGTAAATAAAAATCCAGTTTATAATCAAAAAGAGTTTAATAAGTTAAACAAAAAAATAGTTAAAGAAAATAGTGTAACTCAAATAATTATAGAATCAGATAAAAAAGAATCTATTTTAAATATTATTGATGATGTGAATAAATTAGATGATGTAATTATAGTAAATAAAAGTAGATCACTATATGATAATTTATATAGTAGTAGTAATTATTGGATAAATATTTGCAAAAGTATGGTGAATAAAGGTGTGGGTGTTAAAAAAATGTGTAAACATTTAAAAATTAATTTATCAAATACTCTAAGAGTCGGTAATGATTTAAATGATTTACCTATGTTTTTTGATGAAGGGATAAATGTTGCAGTGGAAGACGCATATGATAAATTAAAACAAAATGCTGATAAAATAACATCTTCTAGCATAAATGATGCAATATTTTATTTAATAGAAGATATTATAAAAAATAATTAATGTTAATTCTTTGATTTAATAAAAAAATAAAATGTAATATATTGATTATTTAGATAATATAAGTATAATATAAATACTTTAAGGAGAAAATATGGAAAGATATAAAGTAAGAATTCTAAATGAAAAAGAAATTAAAGAAATTGAAGAAATTATAAAAAAAATACTGGTGTTAAAAAATGGTGGACAAGCTTTAGTTGATACATCTTTATTAGAAAGAATAGTAAATGATGTTGTTAAAGATTATAAATATGAAAGTGAAGATACAATCAGATATATGGCTGTAAAATATTCACTATTAAAGGATGAGGAAGTTATTATAGATGATAATGTAGACTTTAAAAATGAAGTTTTGCAAGAAGAGACTAAAGCAAGAAATATATATGTTAAAATTAAAAGAAAAATAAAAAGAATAAGGAATAAATAAGGAGATAATAAGTATATGTCTATTTATGATACAATATCTTTACTAAAGAAAATGGAAAAAAAAGGTAAACTAACTAAAAAAAAGCTAGAAGAATATGAACAAAAGATTATAAGTCTTAATAATCCAGAATTTTCATTTTTGTTTGCTCGTAATATTAAAATGGCTAATAAAGATTTGCATGCAAATGTAGTAATAAATAGTGGTAGTGCAAGATATAATTATAAATTTGCAAGGGAAATAAAAGGTTCTAATATTAAAGCTCATTCGGATGCTGTAATAAAAAGTAAAGATATTTTTTATAATTATTCGTTTGCAAAATATATTAAAAATTCAGATGTTAATGTTTTAGCACATGGAAATGTAATTATAGAAAGTAATAATGTAAAATATAATTATTTATTTGCAAAAGAAGTTTTTGAATCTGATATACTTGCTCATGAAAATGTAATTATAGAAAGTGGAAATGTAGAATATAATTATAAGTTTGCTCGTGATGTAAAGGGAGCTGATATTAAAAAGCTTGGTAAAGTAATTTATGATAGTAATGATATTTTTTATAATTATTACTTTGCAAAAGATGTTAAAGGTTCTAACTTATTACTTCATGAAAGTGTAATAATAAAAAGTCTTAGTCCAGAATATAATTATATATTTGCTCGTGATATAAATGGTGCAGATATAATATCTCATGGAAATGTAGTTATAAAAAGTAATAATTTAAAATATAATTATTTATTTGCAAGAGATATAGATGGCGCAGACGTAAAAGCACATGGAAATGTAATTATAAAAAGTGAAAATTTAGAATATAATTATAAATTTGCAGAAGATGTAAAAAACGCAGATATAAAAGCACATGGAGATGTAATAATAAAAAGTCTTAGCCCAGAATATAATTATTTTTTTGCAAGGTATATAAATGGTGCAGATATAATATCTCATGGGAATTCGGTAATTAAAAGTAAAAATTTATTATATAATTATCATTTTGCAAAGGATATAATTGGTGCTAATATAAATGAACATAAGAAGGTTATAATTGAAAGTAAAGATGAAACTTATAAATATTGGTTTGAAAATAATATAGAAAAAATATCTAAAAAAAATAAGTAAATGTTTGACTAGTAAAATAACTATTGCTATAATTATTCTAGATTAAAGGTATTTATAACTCACTTTTTTGTGAGTTTTATTCTTTTATTTATTGGGGTGAATATTATGAGATTTAAAAGTGTTAAGTTAGCTAGTGTATTTGGTATACTTGGTAATTTATTTTTATTTATAATAAAGGGTATAATTGGTTTTATTACGTCATCTGAGGCTATGATAGCAGATGCTTTTAATAGTTTTGGAGATATTTTTTCTTCTCTTATGACTTATATAGGTAATAAAATAGCTAGTAAACCTAATGATGATGATCATAATTTAGGACATGGTAAGGCTGAGTATATTTATTCTCTTTTAATATCTATAACTATGATATTAATGTCATTTATAATATTTAAAGATTCTTTATTATCTTTATTTGATAATAAAAAATATTTATTTTCTATTTGGTTAGTTATTGTTTGTATAGTTACTATAATAGTTAAATTATTACTTTATTTATATACTAATTATTTGTATAAAAGAGAAAATAATTTACTTATAAAGGCTAATAGTTTGGATCATAGAAATGATATTATTATGACTATTTTAAATTTAGTATCTTGTATATTATCAATTAAGAAAATATATTTTTTAGATGGAGTAGTTGGTATGATTATATCTATTTGGATATTAATTACTTCTTTAAAATTATTTAAAGAAAGTTATGATGTGTTAATGGATAAATCTATTAAAGATGAAACTAAAAATAAAGTTTTAGATATAATAAATAAGCATAGTGAAGTTAAGAAGATAATACATTTTAATTCAACTCCGGTAGGTTATAAATATCAAATATCTTTTACTATATATGTAGATGGTAATATGTCTACGTTTGATAGTCATGAAATAGCTAATAAATTAGAAAAAGAAATAGCAAGTAAAATAGATGAAATATATTTAACTGTTATACATGTAAATCCTATATAAATATGTTATACTTATACTAGTTAAAGAGGTAATTAAATATGAAAAGAGCAATTGTATTATCAGGTGGTGGTGCTAAGGGAGCTTATCAGTTGGGTTTTTGGAAAGCTATAAGAGAACTTGGAATTAGTTATGATATAGTAACTGGAACTAGTATTGGTGCTTTAAATGGGGTTTTAATGGTACAAAAAGATTACTATAAGGCATATAGAATATGGAATAGTGCTAATTATAGTATGGTATTAGATGATAAAGTAGATTTAAAATATGATAGTATAGAGGGAAGAAGAAAGCTAATTATGAAGTATGCTAAAGGGGCTATTAAAGGTGGTCTTAGTGTATCTTCTTTAGAAAAAACAATTAAGGGTATTTTTAATGCTGATAAGTTTTTTAATTCAAATATAGATTATGGCCTTGTAACTGTTAAATTTCCATCTTTAAAGCCTATTATGATGACTAAAGATATGTTAAATAGTAAAAATGCACCTGATTATTTTTTAGCATCAGCATCTTGTTTTCCAGCTTTTAAAATGAAAGATATTAATGATGAAAAATATATAGATGGTGGTTTTTATGATAATTTACCTATTAATTTAGCAATAAAAATGAAAGCAGAAGAAATAATTGCGGTGGATTTAAAAGCTGTTGGTAATGTTAAAAAAGTAAATAATAAAGATGTTAAAATAATTACTATATCACCTAAAAATGAAATAGGGAATTTTCTTGTAATGGAAAAAAAGTATGCAAGGCGTGCTATTAAGTTTGGATATAATGATACATTAAAAGTATTTAATGTGTTAGAAGGTGATAAATATACTTTTAAAAGAGGATCATTAAAAAGAAATTTCAAAAGAAATAGTACTAGATTTTATGATAATTTAAATTATTATGTAAAGGATTTTAATATTAAATATAAAAATAATTTAAATGAATTTAATAAAATATTAGAACAAACAGCGAAAGCTTTTAATATAGCTGAAGAAGATATATATAGAGTATCATTTTTAAATATATTAATAAAAAATGCATATAAAAAACATAATAATTTATCTTTTAAAAATATAAAAAGTATGATTAAAAAAGGTGCTGTAAAAAGATCTTTGGTAAGTAAGGAACTTATATGTTATATATATAATGAAATAATAAAGAATAAGAAAAATGTAAAAAAATTATCTATATTATTTCCAAATAGTTTTTTATGCGCTATATATTTAAAAACAATATTAAGGAAGTAAATATGAATAATATTAAAAAGCCAATTATTAAAATGTGTTTAGATGAAAAAAACATAAATGAAATAACAGATGAAGTAATTTATGATTCTTTATTTATAGATAACTCTTTAAATAAAATCATAAGTAATATTGAATTTAATGGATGTAAATTTAAAAATATTAAATTTATGGATTATCCTTTAAATAATATAGATTTTATAGATTGTGTATTTGATGAATGTAATTTATTAAATATGAAAATTATAGATAAAACTTTTTTAAGATGCAGATTTAATAATTGTTCTATGCAAGGTGTTATTATAATAGATTCTAGTATAAAAGATGTTATATTTAATGATTGTAATTTAAAGTATATAAATATTTCATCTGAACTTAATAATGTATTATTTAAAAATTGTAATATTAGTAGTGCAAGAATATTTGATAGTGTATTTAAGAAAGTTACATTTGATAAGTGCGATTTATCATATTTAAGTATAAATAAAACAAGTTTAAATAATATGGATTTATCTACTTGTAAAATAGATGATATAAATGCTGATATAGAAAGTATAAAAGGTGTTACAACAGATATAAATGGTGTTATAATATTATCAAAAATATTTGATATAAATGTTAAATTATAGGAGGTTTAATTTAGATATGAATAGTAAAAAAGAAGTATTTAAAAATGAAATAGAATATGTAAATAATCCAAGATATAAAGAAAACTTAGAAAAATTAATAGAGCTATTGCCTGATTATTTTTTTCTTGTTCCAGCATCATCTACTGGTAAATATCATCCATCTTTTTCTTTAAATAGTGGAGGTTTAGTTCGTCATACTAAAGTAGCTGTTAGAATTGCATATGAAATGTTTAATGATGAAAGTATAACAGGGGCTTATTCTAAAAATGAAAAGGATTTAATGATTATTGCACTTATTATGCATGATGGATTAAAGTCTGGATTAGAAAAGAGTGAATATACAAAGTTTGAGCATCCACTACTTGTATGTGATTATATAAAAGAAAATAAAGATAAATTAACATTTACTGATAAAGAAATAGAATTTATATGTCATATAATATCATCTCATATGGGACCTTGGAATACTAATAATTATAGTAATATAGTACTTCCTAAACCAGAAAGTAAATTTCAAAGATTTGTACATATGTGTGATTATTTAGCAAGTCGTAAATTTTTAGATGTTAAATTTGATAGTAATAATAATATAGAAAGTTAAGTTATAAATTTTACTTTCTTTTTTAAATTTTATGTATTGACAATATGAACATATATTCATATACTATAAATATAGTAGGAGGAATTAGTATGGAAATATTAAATGAAGACAAAGTAATAGATTTAGCAGAATTATTTAAAATATTTGGAGATTCAACTAGAGTTAAAATAATAAATATACTTATAAATGGACAGTTATGTGTAAATGATATATCAGAAAAAATAAATGTAAGTCAGTCTGCGGTAAGTCATCAACTTAGAATACTTAAAGATTCTAAATTAGTAAAATATAGAAAAGATGGCAATTTAACTTACTATTTTTTAGCAGATAATCATGTTGAAAAAATATTTATGATAGGATGTGAACATATAAATGAAATATAAATATAAATTAAATAATTTAACTTGTCCTAATTGTGCTTTAAAAATAGAAGATAAATTAAATAAAGATGAAAAAATAAATAATGCATCAATTAATTTTGCTAAAATGACTCTATCATTTGAAATTAGTTATGATAATGATATTAAAAAAATAGTAAGTAAAATTGTAAAAAGCGTAGAGCCAGATGTTACTTTATTAGATTTAAATGAAAATATTGAAAATAGTAAATTAAAAATTAATATTATAAGATTAATATTAGGTATTATATTATTTTTATTAAGTTTATTTATAAAAAATAGTTTTATATCTAATATATTTATAATATTAAGTTATATAGTACTTTTGTATAGAACCTTTAAAACTTCATTAAAATTACTTATTAAATCAAAATGTATAAATGAAAATTTACTTGTTACAATATCTTGTATAGGAGCTTATTTAACGAATAATATACATGAGGGATTAATGGTTATAATACTTTATGAAATAGGAAAGATTTTAGAAGATATTGCCGTTAATAATTCAAGACGTTCAATTAGTAATTTAATGAATATAAAAGCAGAATATGCAAATTTATTAAGAAATAAAAAGATAGTTGAAGTTGATGTAGAAGATGTTAAAATAAATGATATTATAATTGTTAAACAAGGTGAAAAAATACCTTTAGATGGTATAGTTATTAAAGGATGTGCTAATTTAAATACATCAGCTTTAACGGGTGAAAGTAAAATAAAAAAAGTAAGTGTTAATGATAAAGTATTATCAGGTTCTATTAATGAAAAGGGACTTATAGAAGTAAAAGTGGTTAGTAATTATAAAAATAGTACTGTATCTAAAATATTAGAATTAACAGAAAATGCAAGTGATAAAAAAGCTAAAACTGAAACTTTTGTTGCTAAAGTATCTAAAATATATACACCAATAATTTTAATTTTAGCTATATTAATTTCTATTATATTACCTCTTTTATTTAACGTAAAATTTAGTAGCGCTATATATAGAGCATTAGTATTTTTAGTAGTATCTTGTCCTTGCGCTATAGCTATAAGTGTACCACTTGCTTATTTTTCAGGATTAGGAAAAGCATCAAAAGAAGGAATTTTAATTAAGGGTAGTAATTATTTAGATTCATTAAGTAATGCTAATAAAATAATATTTGATAAAACAGGTACTATAACAAAAGGGTATGCAAGTGATTATAAGTTAAATATTATAAATAAAAATTATAAAAAAGAAGATATAATAAATTATTATTTAAAAGCTGAAACATTATCAAATCATCCAATTGCTAAATCTATAATAAATATTTTTAATAGAAAGGTTAAAACAAATGATATTAAGGATTTTAAAGAGATTAGTGGGTGCGGAGTATGTTATAAGCTAAAAGATAAAATAATAAAGATTGGTTCATCTAAATATATTTTAAATAAAAATATTGATAATTTAATATATTTAAGTATTAATGATGAAGTAATAAGTTCTTTAGAGTTGTTTTCTGGTATAAAAGATGATTCAAAAGAAACTATATCTATACTTAAAAAAATGGGTATTAAGACGCTTATGTTTACTGGTGATGATGAAAAAATAGCTAGTGATGTATCTAGTATGGTTGGAATTGATAAATATGAAGCTAATATGCTACCTATAGACAAATATGAAAGGTTAGAAGAGGAAATAAATAATAATGATAAGATAACTTTGTTTGTTGGAGATGGTATAAATGATGCACCAGCATTAGCGTTAGCTTCAGTTGGAATATCTATGGGAAGTATAGGACAATCTTCTGCAATAGAAGCATCAGATATAGTTATTATGAATGATAAATTAAGTAAAATACCATATGCAATTAAATTATCTAAGTATACTAAAAAAATAATTAAGCAAAATTTAATTTTTGCAATAGGAATTAAAATATTAGTATTATTATTAAGTTTCTTTGGTATAGCTAGTATGTGGCAAGCTGTTTTTGCAGATACTGGTGTGACTTTACTTACAATATTAAACACAACTAGAATATTAAGTAAGAAGTATTAGTTTGAATTTTTATTTAGTATTATAAAACTTTTGTTAGAAAAATTTAGTGAAAGTTGTATCATTTAATTTTGAAAGATAAGAGAATACAAAAAAAGAAAAAGACTTTTATTATAAAAAGTCCTTTTTTTATTATTATCCGAATACTTCGAGTTATCCTTAAATCTGGTGGACTGTTAGGGATTCGAACCCTAGACCCACTGATTAAGAGTCAGTTGCTCTACCAACT
>CAYOAY010000039.1:0-11208 GCA_964402155.1 uncultured Muribaculaceae bacterium
ATAAATACTGGCTAAAATGATACTTTTTTGTTTTAACAACTGAAAAAGTCGGGATGATTATTATGATAGATATACAGGTCTTTACTTAAAAAGTAAAGGTTTTCTTAAAAATATTGCACAGATAAAATAAAGTGTGATATAATTAGTTTGCTATATGAAATGCGATGACGGGGATGGAATCCTATCAGCAATATAAATTAAGTGATTTCTTCTAGAAATAAATAGGGTGGAACCGTGGATATATATTCACCCCTATAATTTTTAGGAGTTTTTTATTTGGAGGGATTTATAATGGAAAATGAAAAATTAACAATGGAAAAAATAGTAAATTTATGTAAGCAATATGGATTTGTATTTCAAGGAAGTGAAATATATGGTGGGTTTGCTAATACTTGGGACTTTGGTCCTATAGGAGTAGAACTTAAGAATAATATTAAAAGAGCTTGGTGGAAAAGATTTGTTCAGGAAGACAAAAATACATATGGAATTGATGCTGCTATTTTAATGAATCCATTAGTTTGGAATGCATCGGGACATATAGAGTCATTTGGTGATCCTAAAATGGATTGCAAAAAGTGTAAACAAAGATTTAGAGCTGATAATTTAATTGAAGAATTTTCTAAAGGTGAAGTTTCAGCTGAGGGATTAACTGATGAAGAACTTGAAAAATATATTAGTGATAATCATGTTACATGTCCTTCTTGTGGTGGCTTTGATTGGACTTCTATTAGAAAATTTAATCCTATGTTTAAGACATCTAGAGGTACTTTAGAAAATGATAGTGATACTGTTTATTTAAGACCTGAAACTTGTCAAGGTGAGTATGTTAATTTTCTAAATGTTCAAAGAACTATGAGAGCTAAATTACCTTTTGCAATAGCTCAAATTGGGAAAAGTTTTAGAAATGAAATAACACCAGGTAACTTTTTATTTAGAACAATTGAATTTGAACAAATGGAACTTCAAAAGTTTTGTAAAGAAGAAGATAGCATGAGTTTTTATGAAGACTATAAAAAAAGAGCATTAGATTTTATAACTGATTTAGGGTTGGATAAAGAAAAATTAAGGTATCATGATCATGATAAATTAGCTCATTATGCAAAGGCTGCATGTGATATACAATATAAATTTCCAATAGGATGGGAAGAATTAAATGGTATTCACCATAGAGGAGTTTGGGATTTATCAAGGCATAGTAAGTTTTCAGGAAAAAAATTAGAATATCAAGATCCTGATACTAATGAAAAATTAATACCTAATATAATAGAATATTCAATAGGAGCTGATAGACTTACATTAGCTATTTTATGTAATTCATATGAAGAAGAAAAGTTAGAAAATGATACTAGAGAAGTTATGCATTTTAATCCTTTTTTAGCACCTTATAAAGCAGCTATTTTACCTTTAGTAAAAAAATATCATAGTAATAAAGCAAATGAAATTTATGATTTGTTTTCTAAAGAATTTATGTGTACTTATGATGAAACAGCTTCAATTGGAAAAAGATATAGAAGGCAAGATGTAATTGGAACTCCATTTTGTATTACAGTAGATGATGAAACATTAAATAATAATACTGTTACGATAAGAAATAGAGATACAATGAAGCAAATAACTTTAAGTGTAGAAGATGCAATTAAATATATTAATGATAATATTAAGTTTTAGGTGATTTAATATGGCTAAAAATAAGAAAAAAATAAAGGTGAAATCACTTAAAAAATATAAAGAAGAGTATAATACTTATATCAATAATAGTGATTATGAAAAGGCCTATTTAAAAGCGATAGATATAATAGATAAATATCCAAAAAATATATTTGGATATTTATCTGTCTTAAAAGCTAAAACTCATAATTATACTTTATATATTAGTGAAGAAGAATTAAAAGATTTAAAAAAAACATATGAAAATATTAAGAATATGGAAAATAAAAAAGAGAAGAATAATTTAAAAGAATTTGAAGAATATTTAAGTGATTTAAAAGAAGCTACTAATTTAAAAAAAATAAAAAAAGAAATAATTGGTAAAGAGTTGATAAAACTTATTTATGAAAAAAGTATTGATATTATAAGTCAAAATATTATTTTACTTAATACTTATAAAAAAGGTAATAATAAAATTAAAAATGTTTTTGATTTAATAAATGGTTTTTTTCTTCTTTTATGTTTAATTTATAATTTAATTTTTAGAAATTATCTTCTTATTTTAACTATTCCTTTTGGAATATTTGGAATAATAAATATATATAGTTTTATTAATATGAATTTTTTAAATAAAAATATAAATAATAAAAATAAAATAAATAAATTTTTAAATAATGATAATTCTAAATTAAAAGAATTAAAAGAAAAGTATAGCAAAAATAATGAAACTATTAAATTTTTGTATGAACAAAAAGTAAGTATTATGTCAAAAATTCCATCTTTTTTCTTAGATGATCTTAAAAGCACATTAAGTACAAATGAAAAAGAGGAAGCTAAATGTTTATTTAATTATTTACTTAAAGAAGATACTATTTCTTTTACCTTAAATTTAAATAGCAAAACTAATATTAATATTGATGATATAAAAGATTTTATTGATAATATTGCAGGTAATGAAGATGAAAAAATTAAAGAATATATTGCTTTAGGAATATATGATAATAAAAATAGAAAAAAAGAAATAGTATATGCAAAAAAAATAACTTTATTTAATATCGTTTTAACTGTTATTTTTTTAATAATTAGTACATTTAGTTTTATGGGTTTAGTTAATAATTTCTATGAAATTAATAAAGTGTCATTTATAGTAGCTGTTATAGTTGGAATTTTAAGTGCTTTTTTATATAGTATATATAACGTAAAATTTAAATCATTCTTTGATGTTAGTAATGATAATTTATTATTATGTGTATCTAAGGCAACTTTAACATATAATTTGATTTATTCATCAATTACTAATGAACTTAAATTAACTTATGGTTTTATTCAAATACCACTTACTTTTTTAATTATATTAATTGGATATGTAATGACTATAACTTTATTTAAATATAGAAATTTTTTAAAAGGTATAAATAGATAATTAGAATTATTGCTATTATAATAAGTTTTTATCTTTCAGTTTTGTTATAATATAATTGACAAAATAGCTTTTAAAGTGTTAAACTATTATTAGATGATAAGGGTGTGAATATATGAAAAATTTAAGAAATAATGGACAAGCATTAGTTGAATATGTATTAATTATTGCTTTAGTAACAGTTATTGCTGTTAGTCTTATAAAAATATTTGGAGGATATTTAAAGGATTCTATAACTAAAACTTCATGTGAATTAGTTGGAGAAACATATGAAAAGGGTAGTGCTCCAGGTGAAGGAAAATGTAAATAAGACCATATGGTCTTTTTTCTTTTAATAATTTTTAATTTTATAAGTTTTAAATAGATGATATAATTAAATTAGTGAAGGTGATTTATTTTGAATAAAATATTAATAGTTGATGATGAAAATGATATAGCGGAATTAATTAAAGATATATTAGAAGATGAAGGATATAATATAAGAATTGAAAATGATGGCGCTTCTTGCTTAAAAGCGGTTAAAGAGGAGCCTTTTGATCTTATATTATTAGATGTTATGATGCCTGATTATTCTGGTACTGAGGTTTGTGCTAAAATTAGAAGTTATACTGCGTGTCCTATAATATTTGTAACTGCAAAGACGCAGTTAGTAGATAAATTAATTGGTTTTGAAGTGGGAGCTGATGATTATATTACAAAGCCTTTTATTAATGAAGAATTAGTAGCTAGGGTTAAAGCTCATTTAAGAAGAAATGATAGAATAGAAAAAAATAAAAATAATAATTTCATTACTATCGGAGAAATAAAACTTAATAAAGAAAGCTTTGAGGTATTTAAAAATGATGAACTTATTACTTTATCTACGAAGGAATTTGAATTATTATCATATTTAATGGAAAATGCTGGAATTGTTTTATCAAAAGAGCAAATATATCAAAGTGTTTGGAAAAATAATTATGGTGATATTGGAACTGTAGCTGTAAATATTAAGAGTTTAAGAAATAAACTTGATAAGGAAGAAAAATATATTAAGACAATTTGGGGAATGGGTTATAAATTCATTAAGGTGATTTAATTTGAAAAGATTTTCAAGTAAAACAGTATCAATGATAATATTAGTTATTTTTCTTCTTCTTAATTCTGTTTTTTTGTTTTCTTATTATAAATTTTATCTTTCGGATAAGATGCTTTCGGATCTAGTTAAAGCTAAAAAACAAAATCATGAAAGTCTTTATGTAATTGCAAGTAGTATTGATGGTAAGTCTATTGAAGAGGCGACTGAGTTAGTTAATTTATATGTAAAAAATAATGGTGGTTATATAACTCTTAGAGATTCAAGAGGAAAAATAATTTTTTCTAATAAAAGTGATACATCTAGGTTTTTTTCATCTACTACAATTGTTAATATAGATAATAGAAATTATGAACTTACTTATTCTAAATTATCTATAAATAGGGGAAATAATTTAATAACTAATTTTATATTATATGAAATAATATTAGTTTCTGCTTTGGTTATAGTAACTTTTTTTGTTAGTTCTAAAAGAATAATTGATCCAATAGATACAATTACTAAAGATATAAGTAATTATAGATTTGGTAAAAGACCATTTAAAAGGAAAATGCCATCTAAAATGCAAAAGATACAAAATACATTTGTTGATATGGTAGATAGTTTAGAGTTAGAAAAGGAAAATCAAAATAGAATAATAGCATCTATATCTCATGATATAAAAACTCCATTAACTTCTGTAATTGGTTATGCATCACTACTTAAAAATGATAATTTATCGCAAGAAAAAAGGATATGTTATGTTGATAAAATATATAATAAAGCTCTTATGATGAAAAATATATTAGAAGAGTTTGATGATTATCAAAGTTGTAATATTAAAGATACATTAAAATTAAATAATATATCAATAGGTGAGTTATTTAGTATTATAAAAGATGATTATCAAGATGAATTAGAGCAAAAAAATATTTCATTTGAATTAATTAGTAAATGTGATAATAAAATTATAAATATAGATTTAGTTAAAATTAAAAGAGTATTTGGTAATATAATTGCAAATAGTGTTAATCATTTTAAAGGGAAAAAGGGTATTATAAATATAAGTGCTATTTATAAAGAAAAAATGATAAGAATAGAAGTAAAAGATAGTGCTGGTGGAATATCAAATGAAAAAGATTTAAAGAGAATATTTGAACCATTATATACAACTGATAATTCAAGGAAAATACCGGGACTTGGGCTTTCTATTTGTAAAGAAATAATTAGTGCTCATGATGGTAGAATATATGCAAAAAATAATGATATATCAGGGCTTAGTATTATTTTTTGGTTGCCAGTTTGTTAATAAATTTTAATAAATTAATAATTAAATATTAATAAATGTTTTTTATAATAAAAGTATAGTTAGGATTGGTGGTAAATCTAACTATAAATTATACACTCAAAAACACTACTTACTCCTTTATACCACATTAAAAAGAACCTATTTAATTTGTTTAGGTTCTTTTTTCTTTGACTCTAATTCTTCAATTAAAGATAAACATATTTTTATTTTTTCCTGAGTTTTCTTTCTGCTATTTTTAACATTATTTATTATAGCATTAGAAATAATTAAAATATTTTTAAATAGTTTAATTTCATCACTATTAAAGTTATCATAATTATCAATAAGGAATTTTAAAATATTAATTAATTCATCTAATTTTACTGACATAGCATTATCTTCTTTATATAGCTTAATTAAATTATAATATGCATAATACATTTTTTTAGACATATTATTATCTTCAAACATAAAAAACACTTCCTTAAATAAATTTTATATAATAAATAGTATAAAGTCAATTATAATATTTTCCTTTTAATATTATCTATTCCATCTTTTTCTAATCTAGATACTTGTGCTTGACTAATTCCTATTTCTTTTGCTATTTCCATTTGTGTTTTACCTATTAAAAATCTTTCTAGTATTATTTTTTTTTCTTTATCATTTAACTCTTTTATAGCATCATTTAAAGATATTGTAATATCCCAATTACTTATTTTATCTTTTTTAGATTCTATTTGATCTTCTAAATATATAGTATCTCCGCCATTATTATAAATGGGCTCAAACATACTTATAGGATCATGCATGGCTTCTAGTGCTATTATAACATCTATTTCATTTACATTTAATTTTTTAGCTACTAAATCATTAGATAACTCATAACCATTATTCATAAAAAAATCTTCTTTTAATTTAAGTACTTTATATGCTAAATCTTTTATACTTCTTGATACTCTTATATTACTATTATCTCTTAAATAACGTCTTACTTCACCTAGTATTAAGGGAACTGCATAAGTAGAAAACTTAACATTAAAAGATAAGTCGAAATTATCAATAGCTTTCATTAAGCCTATGCATCCAATTTGAAATAGGTCATCCATATTATCAACTCTGTTTTGATATTTTTTTAAGATTGATAATACTAATTTTAAATTTCCATTTGCTAGTTTTTCTCTAGCTATCATATCTTTTTCTTTACATCTTTTAAACAATTCTACCATTTCATCATTTGAAAGTACACTTATATTACTAGTATTTATTCCTGTTATTTCAACTTTATGCTTTGCCATTTTTGATCCTTTCTTAACATCTAAAATAGTTTTGATGCAAAAAAGCTTAATTTATACAGTAAAATATTATTTTTTCTTTACATATAATTTATTGGTGAAGATTATGCGCTTGTCTGATTTACAAAATAAAGATGTTGTTGAGCTAAAAACGGGTCAAAGGCTTGGAAATGTTATTGATATTGAAATAAATGATTCTACTGGTAGTATTATAAAAATAATAGTTTATGATAGAAAAGGTTTTATTAGTATGATACGTGGAACGGATGAAATAGAAATTTTATGGGATCAAATAAAAAAAATTGGTTCTGATGTAATTTTAGTTAGTAAAAATTAGGTAAGTATGTTATACTTACTATAAGGAGGTAAGAAAGTTATGACAACGAGTGATGGAATTGCAGCTATTTTTGCATTTTTAGGAACATTTATTGTTACTTTTATACTTATAATAATTGCTATTTTAATTTTTAGTATAATATCTAAATGGAAAATGTTTGTAAAAGCTGGAAAACCTGGATGGGCTTCTATTATTCCAATATATAGTACAATAGTTATGTTAGATATTATTGGTTATAAGTGGTATTATATATTTTTCTTTTTACTTGGAGCAGTACCTTATATTGGACAAGTAGCACTTATTTTATTTATGGTAAGCCTTAATATAAAACTTGCCAAATCATTTAAACAAAGTACAGCCTTTGGAATTGGATTATGGCTTTTAAATATCGTGTTTGTAGCTATTATAGCTTTTAGTAGAGAAATAAACTATGATGGGCCTGCTGTTAATGGTGATATTGATTTTAATGATTTATTTTAAAAAGCCGTTAGGCTTTTTATCTATATGGAGGATACAATGAAAGATAAAAGATTATACTTAAAATTAGCATATGTAACTGAATTTATATATATTTTTATAGCATTAATATATTATTTGTTTTTTGTAGAAAATAGCGATGAAAAAATAGCTAATTTATTTTTTTTAGCCATTAATTTTGTTTTAGCTATTATGCTATATAAAGAGTCTAAAAAAGATATAGATTATTTAAAAGAAAATAGATTTATTATAATTATTTCTGGGTTATTTTTTTTCTTTGATTCTATATTGCCTGGTATTTTATGTTATATTTTTCTTAGAAATATAAAAACTAAAAAAGATGTTAAACTTCCCATTATTAAAAAAGAAAAAAAGAGTATTAAAGATTATATAAAATCATTTATATTAATTTTTATTTTCTTATTAATTATGTTTATTATGCCTATGTTTGATTTTTATAATAAAATTCCAAGTTTTATAATATATATTTTTATATTGGCTTTAATTTTTATATTAAACTATAAAGAATTAATTAGTGATTTTAAAATATTTATTAAAAACTTTAAAATATATTTACCATTTATAATAAAAAGATATTTTAAGATGCTTTTTATTATGTTATTAGTTGGTGTACCTATAGTTTTAATTAATAATGGTAAATCATCTTCTAATCAAATTTTAATTAATCAAATGTTTACTTATGTTCCTTTTTTTACATTTATATTAACAACTCTTTATGCTCCTTTAGCTGAAGAGTCTATATTTAGGTTAGCTTTATCTAAGTTTTTTAACAATAAAACATTATTTATAATAATAAGTGGTTTGTTATTTGGAAGTCTACATATAATAGATAAGTTTACTTCATTAAATGATTTATTATATATATTCCAGTATAGTGCTTTAGGAATGTGTTTAGCTAAAGCATATTCTGATTCTAATAATATATATGTTTCAATTTCAATTCATTTTATTCAAAACTTTATTTCGGCTGTCTTAGTTTTATTACTATTTTAGTGGAGGTATCTATGAAAAGAAATATTGCTGTAGTATCCATAGTTTCATTAATAATAGATCAAATAATTAAAATTATTTGTTTATGTTTTTTAAAAAGCACTTTTATTATTATACCTAACTTTTTATCTTTAATTTTTGCAACAAATGATGGAGTTGCATTTAGTATGTTAAGTGGTAATAAAATAATTATAATACTCATATCTATTTTATTAACTTTTATTTTAATATATTATATTTATGAAGACTATATAAAAAAAGATAAAAAAGATAGTTTTAAAGAAGTATTATATGGTTTATTATTAGGAGGCGTTTTAGGTAATTTATTAGATAGGATTATACATGGTTTTGTAATTGATTATATTTCATTTAATATTTTTGGTTATTATTTTCCTATATTTAATTTAGCTGATATTTTAATTACGGTTAGTATTATTATATTATTAATATATTATTTTTTTGAAAGTAAAATGGTAAATAAGTAAAATATGCGTTAATTTACATCTTTTAATATACATGATATAATACATTTTAGTTTAATTTGTTGGAGGAGTTATGAATTATAAAATAGATGATGAAAAAGATGCTATAAGAATAGATAAATTTTTAAATAAAAAGTTAGATATTAGTAGAAGTAAACTTCAAGAAATGATAAAAAAAGAATTAGTTTTAGTTAATGGCAATATTATTAAAAATAGTTATATATTAAAATTAAATGATCAAATATGTGTTATTGATATGTTAAAACATGATACATCTATTAAACCTGAAGATATGAATTTAGATATTATATATGAAGATGATGATTTAATGATTGTAAATAAACCATCTGGTATGGTTGTTCATCCATCTTTTGGACATTATTCAAATACATTAGTAAATGGGCTTTTAGCATATACTAATAAATTAAGTTCTAATAATGGTGATATAAGACCAGGAATTGTTCACAGAATAGATAAAGATACATCTGGGCTTCTTATGATTGCTAAAAATGATAAAGTACATGAAAGTTTATCTAAACAGTTAAAAGATAAAACTTTATCTAGAACATATATAGCCTTAGTAAAGGGCAGAATTAATCATGATACAGGTTTAATTGATGCTCCAATAGGTAGAGATAAATATGATAGAAAAAAAATGGCAGTAACTAGTGAGAATTCTAAAGAAGCTATTACTTATTTTAAAGTATTAGAACGTTATAAAAATACTACTTTAATAGAATGTCAATTAAAAACTGGTAGAACGCATCAAATAAGAGTTCATTTAAATTATATTAAACATCCAATTATTAATGATCCTGTGTATGGGAATAATAAAAACGTAACATCATTTGGACAAATGCTTCATGCAAAGTCTCTTTCTTTTATACATCCAGTATTAAATAAAGAAATGACATTTACATGTGATGCACCAAAAGAATTTTATGATATTTTAAATAAATATAAAAGTGAGTAAAGGAGGAATAGTTTTGGCTTCTAATGATAAAAAAGATTTGTTAGTAATGAAATTTCTTCATTATTTTATAACTGAAAAAAATTATAATCCTGTTATCGTTCATGGAATAGAAAATGAAATATGGCTTGAGAATATGGATAATGATATTAAAATTGTTAGAATAGTTACAGGTTATATACATAATATGGAACAACTTGAATTTGATAGCTATAAAGTACAAAGATTAACTAAACAAATAAAATTAAAAACTTTTACATTTAATATGAAAACTTTAAGCTTATATTTAGATTTAAATGATGATGTAAATATAGTTAATACTAAAAAAGATTATAAAGTGAAAGTTAAAAATGAAAAGTCTATTAAGAATAATAAAGTGATACAAGAGTTTTTTGAAGATATGCCATCAAAACTTAAGTTTACTGAACAAGGTGCTTTATTATATCAAAAGATTAATACTGATATAATGAATAAAAATATAAAAGAAAGTAGAAAAATAAATGATTTATTTAAGCCTAAAAAGCCAATTATAACGTATATTTTAATTGCTATTATGTCTATAATTATGGTACTTATGTATTTTGTTTCAAAAGGGAGTGTTAATTTAATTACGTTATATAAATTTGGTGCGTTAATTAAAAAAGGATCTATATTGAGACTTATAATTAGTATTTTTCTTCATGCTGGGATTATTCATTTAGTAATGAATATATGGGCACTTAAAATATTAGGTACTCAAACTGAAAATTTTTATGGACATATAAAGACTTTAATCATATTTATATATAGTGGTATTATAGGTAATTTAATTTCACTATTATTTATGAGTGAAAATACTATTTCAGTTGGTGCATCAGGAGCTATTTTTGGACTTATGGGTGCAATTCTTTATTTTGCTATTAATCAAAGAACATATATAGGTGAAGCATTAAAAAAAGAAATATTACCAGTAATTATTATAAATATTTTATTAGGTTTTATGATAACAGGTATAAATGTGGAAGCTCATTTAGGTGGTTTAATAGGGGGAATATTAATTTCAAATGCACTTGGTATAAAATATAAAACATCTAAATCTGAAAAAATAAATGGTTTTATAGCATCTATTATACTTGTTATATTCTTAGTATTTTTAGTATATTTTAAATAAAAAGTTATATAAAAAAGACCTATTGTGAGTCTGTAAATAAATCTGTGTAAATAAGAAATCTTTCCATGATAAAATAAAAG
>CAYOAY010000040.1:0-11093 GCA_964402155.1 uncultured Muribaculaceae bacterium
ATAATTTAATCACAAAATGATAAAAAAATATGTAAAAAACCGAAACTTAAAAAATTAGCAACTTGTTATTAATAAAATAATTTGTTATACTATTTATATATTTAAATGCAAAGAAAAAGAGAAGTAAGCTTTTTACTTATTTAAGAGAGTAGATGATTGGTGTAAATCTATATAAGTATTAGTCTGAAAGTAGCTTTGGAGCTTACCTTTTGAAATAGTAGTAAATAGGTACGTTAGTCATGCGTTAATGATATTAAGTGCATATCAAATGATATGAATTAAGGTGGTACCGTGGGAATTATCTCATCCTTTTATTAGGATGAGTTTTTTTATATGAAAAGGAGGAAATAAAATGTTGGAAAAAAAATATGATCATATAAAAGTTGAAGAAGGAAAATATGAATCATGGCTTAAAAATAATTATTTTAAAGCGGGTGATTTAACTAAGGAAGCGTTTTCTATAGTTATTCCACCACCAAATGTAACTGGAAAGCTTCATTTAGGTCATGCTTGGGATACAACGCTTCAGGATATTATAATTCGTTATAAAAAGATGGATGGTTATGATTGTTTATGGCTTCCTGGTATGGATCATGCGGCTATTGCAACTGAAGTTAAAGTAGTTGATAGATTGAAAGAAGAAGGTATTAATAAGCGTGATTTAGGACGTGAAGGATTTTTAGAAAAAGCATGGCAGTGGAAAGATGAATATGCTAAAACTATTAGAAGTCAGTGGGCAAAACTAGGTCTTGCACTTGATTATTCTAAAGAAAGATTTACGTTAGATGAAGGGCTTAATAAGGCTGTTAATGAAGTGTTTGTTAAGTATTATAATGAAGGAATTATATATAGAGGTGAACGTATAATAAATTGGGATCCTATTCAGAAAACAGCTTTGTCTAATGAAGAGGTAATATATAAAGATATACCTGGTGCTTTTTATCATATCAAATATTATATAGAGGGTAGTAATGATTATTTAGAAGTTGCAACAACAAGACCAGAAACATTATTTGGTGATGTTGCTGTTGCTGTAAATCCAAGTGATGAAAGATATAATAAGTTAATTGGTAAGAATGTAATACTTCCTATAGTTAATAAGTTAATACCTATTATTGGGGATGTTCATGCTGATCCTAATTTTGGTACTGGTGTTGTTAAAATTACTCCAGCTCATGATCCAAATGATTTTGAAGTTGGTAATAGAAATAATTTAGATAGAATAATAGTTATGAATGAAGATGCAACTATGAATAGTAATGCTGGTATATATGAGGGATTAGATAGATTTAGTTGTAGAGATAAATTAATTAAAGATTTAAAAGATAAAGATCTATTAATTAAAATAGAAGAGATGACTCATAGTGTAGGTCATTCTGAAAGAACTGGTGTTATGGTTGAACCTTACCTATCTAAACAGTGGTTTGTTAATATGAAAGAGTTATCTAAAAAGGTATTGGATAATCAAGAAAATAAAGATACTAAAATTAATTTTGTACCTGATAGATTTGAAAAAATATTAACTAATTGGATGAGTGATTGTCATGATTGGTGTATATCAAGACAGTTATGGTGGGGACATAGGATACCAGCTTGGTATAAGGATGATAGAGTATATGTTGGATTAGAAGAACCTAAAGAAGATGGCTTTGTTAGGGATGAAGATGTGCTTGATACTTGGTTTTCTTCTGCATTATGGCCTTTTTCTACTTTGGGTTGGCCTAATAATACGAGTGATTTAGAAAGATATTTTCCAAATGATGTATTAGTTACTGGTTATGATATTATCTTTTTTTGGGTATGTAGAATGGCATTTCAATCAATTAAATTAACTGGTAAATCTCCGTTTAAAGACTGTTTAATTCACGGGCTTATTCGTGATAAAGAAGGTAAAAAAATGTCTAAATCTTTAGGTAATGGTGTTGATCCTATGAAGGTTATAGATACTTATGGAGCTGATTCTTTAAGATGGTTTTTAACAACTAATTCATCTCCAGGTCAAGATTTAAGGTATGATGAAGATAAAGTTAAAGGTTCGTGGAATTATATTAATAAAATATGGAATGCATCTAGATATGTTCTTATGAATACTTGTGATTTAAAAGAAATTAATTTAGATAATTTAACTAATAGTGATAAATGGATATTAACTAAGTTAAATAAGACTATAAAAAATGTTAGAAAAAATATGGATAAGTATGATTTTAATGTAGTTGGTATGGAATTATATAAGTTTATATGGGAAGATTTTTGTGATACATATATAGAATATAGTAAAACATCTTGCAATAATTTATCTACTAAATCTTGTTTAGTTTTAGTTTTAACAGATATATTAAAAATGCTTCATCCATTTATGCCTTATGTAACTGATGAAATTTATTCATCACTACCAATTAAAGATAAAGATAATATTATATTATCTAGTTATCCAAAATATAATAAAGATATGATTTATAAGGATGAAGAAAAGCAAATAGATATATTAATTGATGTAATATTAAAAGTACGTAATGTAAAAGCTAATAATAATATTTCTAAAGGTTTTGGGTTAATTAATGGATTTAATTTAGAATATAGTAATATTATTGATGATAATTCTGAAATATTGACAAGGCAATTAAAGTGTGATATTATAAAATCTTCATCAAATGATGATGTTAAAAAAGATATAGCTTTTGCTTATGGTGTAATAACTTTATGTTATAAGAGTAAGGATGTAACACAAGAAGATATAATTGCTTTGGAAAAAGAAAAAGAAATGTTAATAAATAGTATTGAAAGAAGAAAAAAATTATTATCAAATGATGGATATGTTAATAATGCGCCTTCTAATATTGTTACATTAGAAAGACAAAAGCTTAAAGATGAAGAAAATAAACTTAAAACATTGCTAGAAAAATAGATAGGAAAGATGGTGGTTTTGGATGTTAGGTTGTATGGAAAGTTTAGGTAAACGTTCTTTAATTAAGGATAATGAATATGAATTTTATGATAAATATTTATCTAATTATGAAAATTATGACATAAATGAAAAATTAGTAAAAACTACATTTACTGATCATATAATATTTTCTAATTTAAACAATTTATATTCTTTAGCGTGTAGTGTGCCTGCACAGCAAAGAAGTTTAGTAGATGAGTATGCAGATAGTTTTACATTTTTTGTTTCTGCTGGTGTAATTAAATTGATAGATAATATTTATTATGTTGATCTAGAAGAATTAAATAAATTTAAAGAAAAGTATAATGAAATTAATAAAGATACTTCTTATGGTAGTGTATATCATATAAAAAAGTAAAAGATAAATTTATTAAGAATATGAAGTATAAACAAAATTGCAAATTAATATACGGAAAGTGTAATAATTTGCAATTTTTTTAAAATATGTATGTTAGTTAACAAATATTTAAGTGTTGTTGAAATATTTAGTAATTAAAATAAATAAGTAAAAAATATATGATGGAATTAACTATTTTTTTTCAACTCTTTTAATATAATAAATAACATAATAGATGTAGTAGTAATTATTCCACTAATTATAGAATATATTAAAGAATTAATTCCGTTACCTAAAAGACCTGTTATAAGTAATATACTATATTTAATAATTATTGATATTATAGATACTATAAATAGTTTATTAGTCTTATCCATAGCTTGCATAGCTACTGATAATGTAGGTTGCATATAAAGTATTAAAAAGAATGGACCTATTAAATATATATAATTAATTCCATAATTAACATTATAAATAAGAATTAATAGTTCTTTAGGAAATAACATAATAATTAAAAGACATATAAATCCTGTTAAAAGAGATAGAATTAATAATTTTAGTAATTTACTATTAAATTTATTGTATTCTTTGTTAGAATAAGCTTTTGTAATATTAGGTAAAAGTGCTGATGCAATTGATATTGAAAAAAAAGATGGTACTGATAAGATTGGAATAATATATGAATTTATAATTCCATATTCTAAAGTTATATAATTTAAGCTATATCCTGTTTTTAACAAAGTATTAGTTAATATTATAGGTTCTAAAAAGAAACCTATAGATGATATTAATCTAATTAAAGTAGTTGGAAGTGATATTTTAATTATTTCTTTAATTATATTTTTATTTATATATCCTTTTTTATTTGATGTATATTTTTTTTTAATTTGTCTATTCATTATAATAATACTTAAATTCTCTGTTACTAAGTTAAATAATATAAAGCAGATTATTGCATTAATATTTCCGCTTTTTACAAATATGGGTAGAATTAATATTATTAATATTATTTTAATTATTTCTTCTACAATGTTAGATATTGAAGATGGCATCATATCTTCTTTACCATGTAAAAAGCCTCTTTGTACGCTTGATATAGAAATAAAAGGTATTATTAGACATATTGATAAAATAGCTTTGTATAAGTCTTTATTATGTAGCATATTAGCTATTAACTTAGAAAATATAAAAATAAGTAATATTAAAAATATATTTATTATAATAGAAATTAAATAAGCATTTTTAAGTAAGTCTTTATTTTTATATTTTTCTTCTGCACTTAATTTACTAATAGATATAGGAAAACTAAATTGTGAAATTGTTATTATAAGCATTAAAGTGGGAGTAATTATTGCATATAAACTTATTATATTTACTCCAGCTATTTTTGTATAAGCTATTTTACCTAGCATTCCAATTATTTTAGCAATACTGCCAGATATAAGTAGTATTAAAATGTTTTTAAGTAATATGTTATTTTTTAATTTATTCATAGTTAATTATATGGCTAATATTGAATTTTATTTTAAAAATATTGTTAATTATTTATTCATATATTATTATATGGAGGCATGTATATGAATAACTCTTTTATAAGTATGTCTTTAAGTGATAAAAAAAACTTAATTGAAGAATTAAAACATTTTTATATACCATATAGAGATAGTCTTGATTTTGATAAATCATATACATTTGGTTGTGAAATAGAGTTTAATATGAAAGGTTACTATAATAATATTAATGATATTAAATCTTTAAAGGCTTTTGATTATATGAAAAGTATAGGTTATAAATATAATTGGAATGTTGTATCTGAATTAGATAATAGATTAGAAATAGTATCAGATGTTTTAACAGATAAAAAAGAAAACTGGCTATTATTAAATGATATATTGTTATTTTTAAATAATAATGGGGCATATTATAATGGTAAGGGAGGATCACATGTACATGTAGGTAATCAAATAATTGCAAATAATTTTGATTCATTTATTATGTTTTTAAAGATTTTTGCATGCTATGAAAATGAAATAATTAGATTTACTAATGGTGAATATTATTTTGATAGAGTGCAGTTTGAATATATGTGTAATAGATCAAAAAAGATAATATTTGATATGTTAGAAAAAAAGGATTTTATAAAAAGAAAGAATGTATCTAGTTTATTATGTAATAAGATGTATTCTATTAATTTTTTTTATTCTGACTTTTATAAAATAATTAAAACTGGTAGTGATGCTTATATATATAATAAGGCAAATACAAC
The DNA here is from genome assembly GCA_964402155.1 of uncultured Muribaculaceae bacterium. Classification (GTDB taxonomy): domain Bacteria; phylum Bacillota_I; class Bacilli_A; order RF39; family UBA660; genus Aphodocola. Next base: position 5,548 of record CAYOAY010000040.1, read on the forward strand.
TGAGTTTAGAACTCCTACATTAACTTTGAATCCAGTAATTTGGCAAAATAATATAAATTTTTTTGTTAAACTAATGTCTTGTATGAAAAGAGAAGATTTTGATATATCTCTTCTTAATTATAGATATTCTAAAGAAAAAGATTTATATTTATTTGATAAAAAGTATAGTAGTCAAAAGGCTTTTGAATTATGTGATTTGGTTTTTAATAATTCTTTTGATAAATACTGTTTTTTAAGACAATATTATAAGGATTTTGATGAATCTTTAGTATATAGTTCTATGTCTAAATCAAAACCTTTTTATACTTTGCCATATTAAGTATTTATATGCGCTATTGATATTTTTAGTAAATAATGATAAAATATTGTTATCTTATGTGATTGGAGTGGTAATAATATGTCATCAACTACTTATTTATTTGATATAGAAAATATTAATGAAGCATTAGTTAAAGAAACCATTAAAGAAGTATGTGATGCTTTAGAAGAAAGAGGATATAATCCAGTTAATCAATTAGTTGGGTATTTGATGAGTGGTGATCCAGGTTACATATCAAATCATAAGGAAGCTAGAAATAAGATACTTAAAATAGATAGAAGTAAAGTGCTTGAAATATTGATAAAGGAATATTTAAATTAATGCGCATCATAGGACTTGATTTAGGAAGTAAAACGTTAGGTGTTTCAGTAAGTGATAATACTTTAATGATAGCAACTGGGATTACTACAATAAGATTTAGTGAAGAAAATAATAAAGAAGCATTAATACCTTTAAAGAAAATAATTGATGAGTATGATGCTAAAATGCTTGTTTTAGGATTTCCTAAAAATATGAATAATGAGATAGGTAAAGCGGCATTAAGATGTATAGATTTTAAGAAATTACTTGAAGATACTTTTAATTTGCCTGTTATTATGCAAGATGAAAGACTATCTTCAGTTAGTGCTAATAATGTTTTAATAAAAGCTGATATTTCTAGAAAAAAAAGAAAAGAAAAAGTAGATTTAGTAGCAGCAACAATAATTTTGCAAAATTATTTAGATATAAGAAAGGAAAATAAAAATGAATAATAAAGAAGAAAAAGAAAATATGTTTACTATAGTAAATGATGATGGAAAAGAAGTTAAATGTGAAATATTATTTACTTATGAAGATGAAAAGACTAAGAAAAATTATATGGCATATACTGATAATACTTTAGATGAAGAAGGTAATACTAAAGTTTATGCATCAATATATAATCCAGAAGAAGAAAATCCTGTTCTTTTACCAATTGAAACTGATGAAGAATGGAAGATGATTGAAGCTATACTTACATCTTTATCAAAAGAAGATGAAGAAGAAAATAAAGACTAAAAATAATAAAACTTAACTTTTTGTTAAGTTTTTTTATGTATGTTGATTTTTATATTATTTTAAGCTATAATTAATACGGTTTGGTGGTGCTAATATGGATCAAGAGTATATTATTAGAAAAATAGAAAAATATGCTGATGAAAAAGGTATTCCTATTATGGAAAAAAGTGGATTAAATTTTTTAACTGAGTTTGTAAGATTAAATAATATTAAAAATATACTTGAAATAGGTAGTGCTATAGGGTATTCAGCTATTAACATGGCTTTAACAGGTGAAGATGTATACGTTACTACTGTTGAAATAGATAAAGATAGATATATAGAAGCTTTAAAAAATGTTAAAGAATTATCTTTAGATGATAGAATTACTTTGGTTTTACAAGATGCTTTAGAGTTTAAAACGAAAGAGAAGTATGATTTAATATTTATAGATGCTGCTAAAAGTCAGTATATAAAGTTTTTTGAAAAGTTTTCTTCAAATTTAAAAAATGGTGGATATATAATTACTGATAATATAGGATTTCATGGTTTAGTTAATAGTGATAAAACTAAGCTATCTAGAAATTTAAGACAATTAATTACTAAAATAGAAAAATATATTGATTTTTTAAAAAATAATAAAGATTTTAAGACAAGGTTTTTTGAAGTTGGAGACGGAATTTCTATATCCAGAAAGAATAAAGATTAATATGAAGAAAATATTAGTTAAAGTAAATAGTTTAGATGACCTAAAATATCCAGCTCATGGATTTATTTTAGGTGTTTTAGATTATTCTTTTCTTTATGAAAAAGCCTTTTCTTTAAGTGAAATAGAAAATATAAAAAATCAAAGTAAAAATAAAGAAATATATGTTGAGTTATCAGCTATAATAAAAAATAATAAAGTTGATGATTATAAAACGGTTTTAAAAAAGTTAGATAGTATGAATTTAGATGGTATTATAGTAAGTGATATAGCAGCTTTAACGTATAATTTAAATACTCCTATAATTTTAAATCAATTACATCTTAATAATTCATCTTTAACTATTAATCATTATTATAATAATAGAGTAAATGGAATTATTTTAACTAATGATATTACTTTAGATGAAATTAATTATATAAGAAATAATACTAAATCTATATTGTATAAAGAAGTATTTACATATCCTCATTTATCTACATCACTTAGAAGATTAGTTAGTAATTATAAAGAATATTTTAATATAGATGATAATAATAATAGTTATTATATTAGTGAAGATGATAAAGATTATTATAGTATAGTTGAAGATAATTATGGGACTCATATACTTGGAAGTAAAGTACTTAATTTATTTGATATGGTAGATGATATTAATGTAGATTATATAATATTAAATAGTTATATGTTAAATAAAGAAAACTTTAAAGAAGTAGTAAATATATTTATTAATAATGATAAGAATAAAGCTAGTATAATTAAAGATTTATTTGATACTAGTGAAGGTTTTATTAATAAAAAAACAATTTATAAGGTGAAAAATAATGAATAAAAAAATAGAGCTATTAGCACCAGCTGGGAACTTAGAAAAACTTAAATATGCTATTATGTATGGGGCAGATGCTGTTTATATAGGTGGTAGTAAATATAATTTAAGAGCTAATGCTGAAAATTTTACTATTGATGAAATAAAAGAAGGGGTTATATATGCTCATGAAAATAATTGTAAAGTATATGTAACCGTTAATATAGTATTTCATGACTCTGATATTAGTGGGTTAAAAGAGTATTTAAAAAAGTTAGAAAGTATTAATGTTGATGCTGTTATATTTAGTGATCCTTTAGTAATAGATGTTATTAAGCAAAATAATATTAATTTGCAGATGCATTTAAGTACTCAGGCATCAGTTATGAATAAGGATGCTGTACTTTACTATAAAAGTAAAGGGGTAAGTAGAATTGTTTTAGCTAGAGAATGTTCTAAAGAAGATATAAAAGATATAATAGATAGTACTAATATGGAAATAGAATGTTTTATACATGGAGCTATGTGTACAAATATATCTGGTAGGTGTGTTTTATCTAATTATTTTACTAATAGAGATGCTAATCGTGGCGGATGTTGCCAGGTATGTAGGTTTAATTTTAATTTATATGATTTAAATAAGAATAAAATATCTAAAGAAAATAATTTTTCAATAGCACCTAAGGATTTATCATTAGTTGATTATATAAAAGATATGATTGATATAAATGTTTGTTCTTTTAAATTAGAGGGAAGAATGCGCTCTATATATTATATAGCAACTATAGTATCAGTTTATAGAAAATTAATTGATATGTATGTAAATAATTCATATGATGATGCATATATTACAAAAGCTACAAAAATATTATATAGATGTGCAAATAGGGATGTGGCTTCTCAGTTTTTTGATAAATTTCCAAGTATGTATGAACAATATTATAAAGTAAGGCAAGAAGATTCTAATCAAGATTTTTTAGGTATTGTATTAGATTATGATGAAAAAAGAAATGAACTTATTATAGAACAAAGAAATTTCTTTAAAATAGGAGATAGTGTAAATGTTTTTACAAGTGATGGAAAAGATTATTCTTTCATAATAAAATCATTAAAAGATGAATTAGGAAATAATATTGATAAGGCTTGTCATCCTAAAGAAATTATTAGAATAAACTGTGATAGAGAATTACCAAAAAATTCTATAATGCGTGTCAACTTTTTAGATTGACAAAAACTATTTTTTGTAGTAATATTATACGCGAACTTTAAATAAATGAGGTGAACATATGAAAAATAATGAAAAAGAAATATATTTAACTAGTGAAGGTTTTTTAAAGCTTGAAGAAGAAGTAAATAATTTAAAAAAGACAGAAAGACCAAGAGTTATTAAAGCTATTAAAGATGCAAGAGCTCAAGGCGATTTATCTGAAAATGCTGAATATTCTGCAGCAAGGGATGAACAAGGAAAATTAGAAGCTAGAATAAAAGAAATCGAGTATACTTTAGAACATGCAGTTATAATTGAAAATAATAATGATGGAAAAGTTGCTATTGGATCTATTGTAACTGTTAAGTATGAAGAAGATGATGAAGAAGAGGAATATTCAATAGTAGGAACTAATGAAGCTGATCCTTTCTTAAATAAGATTTCTAATGAATCTCCTATAGCAATAGCTATTATGGGTAAAAAACAAGGAGATACAGCTTTAGTTGAAAGTCCTAATGGTAATTTTAACGTTGAAATAGTTAAAGTAGCATAAAGCAAGATTTGTTATCTTGTTTTTTTATATATAAGGAAAGTTATGTGAAAGTATCAAAATATGTATATAAAAAACAAGATGAGACTTTTGTTTTAAATGAAATATGATATTTATTACTTTTCTTTATAAATGTGATTAAATCTACACTAAGGTTTGTAATCTGAAAGAAAAAATTATAAAAAGCGATCTTTTGTATGTTTTTTACTAATTATTCTAATAATGGATGCTAAACTTAAAATGAATTAAGGAAAAGGATGAATGTACAGAATTTATAGTTTATCTGGATTTAAAAAAAAGTAAGCATAAAAGATATAGATAGAGAAATAGAAAAACTATCAAATATAGAAACAAAAAGCGAAAATATTCAAAAAGCAATAACATATTATAATAATATAAAAGAAAAAGAAGAATTATATACTTTTTTAGAAGACGGAAAAATGCAGATAGATAATAATATAGCAGAAAGAACAGTAAAGCCATTTGTAATAGGCAGAAAGAACTTTTTATTTTCAAAAACAAAAAATGGAGCAGAAATATCAGCAGTATGTTATACAATAGTATAAACGGCATTAGACAATTTGATAGAGCCAGAAAAATATATAAAATATTTACTGGAAAATATAGAAAAAGAAGATATAGAAGAATTAATGCCTTGAAGTAAAAAAATAAAAAGTATATGCAAAATAAATTTTAAAGAAGAGAAAAAACCGGTGTTGCCGAAAAAAATCTTAAAAAATAAAGAAAAAAATTTAGGTTTATAAAATAGCCGAAAAGTCCGGCAAAATAAAATCTTAATTTTTTTCTATTTTTTTCGTGGGTAAATCTTTAATGCTTACCAAAAAAATTACAATTTTTATATAAATTATTTTGAATATCTATATCTATAGAATATCTATAGATTATGTAAACTTAAGTTAAAAATATTGACATAGGGGGGGG
>CAYOAY010000041.1:0-10965 GCA_964402155.1 uncultured Muribaculaceae bacterium
CTGGTAAAAGTGAAGACTTTTATGTAATTAGTGATAACGGAACAACTGTAACAGCTCTAGCTAAATACAACTTAATGGTAGGAAATAAGGTTACTTATACGGAAGATTATAGTGATTATACTACTGAAGCATTAACAGGTAGTGAAGAAGATTATGGACTTCAAAGTGCTGATACAACATTTGAAGTAGATAGTGAAACAGGAATGCCTATAAGCACAACGCTATATGGAACAATTTCATTTACAAACAAAGATGAAAATCATAAAGATTCTTCGAGAGTTTATTTAGGATATTGGACTGATGCAAATGCAGATTTACTAGAAAAATATGGAACTAGTTATCCAGCTGAAGTATATGATGAAAATTCTAATTTATATACACCACTACAAAATTATAAAACAACATTAGAAGGTTTAAAAAATTCAAATGGTACAAATATAACAGTAAATGAGATAAGACCAATAAAATATGAAGAGTTAGAGGGTATAGGATGTAATGTTAGCACTAGCCCTAGAACATGCGCGACTGATACAGTTACAAATAATAATAGACAGTGGATATATGAAGGAATGAATTATTGGACTGCCTCTGCCCGAGACTATGACAACGTGTGGAACGTCAACTATAATGGCAGCTTTGATGGCAACAACTTCTGGAATGATAACAACTTTGGCCTTCGCCCGGTAATTAAAATAAACAAGTCAGAAATATAAATTGTCTAAAAATGTATTATAAATTACAAAAATTTAAAAATTGTAAAAAAATATGCTCAAAAATTGAAATATTAGTATGTAAAATTTAAATTTTGCATACTTTTTTTGATCAAAAATTGAATTTTTGTAATTTTTAAAAAAAGAAATAAAACTTTATTATTGTACGTGGAAGGAGAAAATTAAATATGGAATTAAAAAGATTAGTACCTATGACGTATGATAAAATGTTTAAAAGTGTATTAACAAGTAAGGAAGCTAGAAGTTATTTAGTAGATATTATTTCAGGAATAGTAAAAATAGATAGAGAAAAGGTAGATAAAAATTTAGTATTTAAAAAAGAAGAACATAGTATAATAGGAATAAGTGAAAAAAGAAAGGTATCAGATTTAGTAGTAGAAGTATCATATGGAGTAATAAACTTAGAAATGAATAAAGAATATTATAAAGGTTTATTAGATAGGAATCATGAATATGTATCAAAGATAAGAGATAATATAATAAAAGAAGGAGACAATTATAAAGATATGAAAAAAGTTGTACAAATAAATTTTGACAACTATAAAATATATGATACAGAAAAAATAATACTAGAGTTTGAAATGCGGACAAAAGAAGGAATAAAGGAAGGCGTAAACATAAAAAGTTATCACGTAATATTGCCAAATGTAAAGAAAAAGTATTATAATGAAAATAGTAAAGATGAACTTATAGGAAGGTTAGTGATGATGACAATGGAAAGGCCGAAAGAATTGCAAAAGTTAATAGATGAAAATACTGAACTTAGACCAGTTGGAGAAAAGATAGTAGAAATAAGTAGAGATGAAGAATTAATGGGAATATATGATGAAAAGGAGCATGAAAGAAAGGTAAGAAATACTTTAATTGCAACGGCCTTAGAAGATGGATTTTATAAAGGAATGGATGAAGGAATTGAAAAAGAAAAGCTAAAAACTGCTAAAAAAATGAAAGAAGAAGGTATTGCTTTAAACACTATATTAAAGATAACGAATTTAACCAAAGAAGAAATAGAAAAATTATAAGTATAAGTAATAAATAAAATATGTAAATTAAAATATGCAAAAAGTTGAAATAATTTGCAAATTTGCTAAAAATGAGAGAAAAACAAAAAAGAAGAGAACTTGCAACAGTCGTTTTTTTCTTCTTTAACAATTTTTCTTTATATACTGCTTTACTTATAGTAGGCAAAACATATGATTATTATGGATTGAAAGATGAATTTAAAGAAATGCTAGTATCAGAAGAGAATTTAAGTGAAGAACAAGTAAGCAAAGTACTAGATACACTAGATATTGTTCCAACTCTTAAAAGTATTACTATAGAAAATGGAACAAATAGAATTTACAAAGGAATATGAAATAAAGGAATTGATGGAAGCATTTATAATATAATAATGACAGAAGGAGTAAAAATAATAGAGAAAATAAAAGTTGGGCATAGCGATTTAACAACTATTACAATTACAAATAATTAGATAAGAAGACTTTAGATAAGTCTTCTTTTTTGATATAATATATTTTAAGGTGGTGATTATATGATAAGAGTATTAAATGAAAATGAAATTATAGAAAATATAAATGATAGTATTATTATTACATCATCTAATTATGAAATTTATTATAAGAAAAAGTTTATGTATAAAACTAATAAAATATACACCTTTAATAATTTTATTATAAATAATTATAATGGCTTATTAAATATTGCAAATGATAAACAAGAATTTTTATTTATGTATATGGCATATATTAAAAGTAATAAATCTTTAAAAAAATATAATGATATAGATGATTTAGCATTTATTAAAGACTTATTAAATACATATAATAGTATTTTTGAATATGAATTAAATGATAATTTAAAAATAAAAGATTTAAAAATAATATTTGAAATATATGAAAAGTTATTAATAGATAATGGACTTTTAAATAATAAATTATTACTTGATCATGTTTTAAAAAATAATAAGTTTAATAAAAATTATATATTTTTAAATATAAATAAATTTGATAATAATAAGTTAAAATTAATAGATAAAATGAATAAAGAGGGAAGTGTTGTTTTATCTATTAATAAATATGATCAAAAGCTTATTGATAATTTAAAAGAAATTGATAGTACTTTAAATATTAATATTAAAGAAAATAATAAAACTATAAATTATTATGCTTTAAATGATATAGAAGAAGAATTAGAATTTATTTTAAATGATATAAATAAAAAGATAATTAATGAGTCTTGTAGTTATAGTGATATATTAATAATAGCTAAAGATAAAGAAACGTATGAACCATATTTTAATTATATATTTGATTTTCCATATTCTAAAAAAGAATATAATGGTATCTTAATAAAAAGATTTATTAAGATATTTAAAAATATATTACTTGGAGATTTTTCATGTATTAATTTTATTAATTTGCTTAAACTTAATTTATTTGATATTAATTTAGACTTAATTGATAAGTTAGATAATTATGTTTATGAGTGGAATTTAGAAGATAAAAGTTTTTATGAAGACTTTAAATTTGGTCATAATAAAAAATTAAATGATGAATTAAATGAAATGAAATATTCTATAATAAGTACTTTAAAATGTTTTTTAGAAAATATTATTGATGTAAAAAACTTTAAAGATATATCAAGGGAATTTTGGACTTATTTAGGAGAAATGGGTATAGATGAAAAGTTATTTTTAGTAGATAAAACAGGTTATAATAACTTAGTTAGTATATCAGAAGATATATGTACATATTTTAATTTAGATTTAGGAATAAAAAAGTATTTTGAGCTTTTATCATTTTTATTTGATAAGTCTTTTAATGAAACTAATTATAAAGATGAAGTTTTAATAAGTAGTATAGATGATGCATTTTATTTAGATAAAAAATATATATATTTAGTTGGTGCATCTTCTAATACATATCCTAAAAACTTTAATTTAAGTGGTTTATTAAATGAAGATGATATAAAAAAAGAGTCTTTAATTAGTAAGATAGAAGAATTTATTTCTTATGATAAAGCTATGTTTGATATGATAGTAAATTTAGATAATGTTCTTGTAACATATCATAAGTTATCATCTGATCTATCTTTAAATGAAGTATCAAAATATGTAAATGGAAACAAATTAGATATAATTTGTGATATATATAATAAAAAATTAATATTAAAAAATTATGCTAATAAGTTATCTAAAGGCATAGTTAAAAATATATCTTCTAATTTAGAAATAATAAATAAAATAAATAATTCAAATATACATAATTTAGATCTTAAAATTAGTAAAGATAATAGTTTAAAGTTATATACAAATAATATAGTATGTAGTCCGTCTAGTATAGAGGCATATTTTAAATGTAAATTTTATCATTTTTGTTTATATGGACTTAAGCTTAAAGTAAAAGAAAAAAGATTATTTGATAATAGAAAAGTAGGTAGTATAATACATTTTATTTTAGAAAATATAGTTAAAATAAATTTAAATGATATGTCATTTGATAAATTATATCCATTAGCTAGCTATTATGCGTTTAAGTATTTAGAAGATAATGATATATTAATAGATAATATAACTAAATATGTAACAGATAAAATTGTTTTTGATACTTGTAAAGTAATTTTAAATATAAAAGAAGAAGAAAATAAATCTAATTTTAAGACTTTATATACTGAGCTTAGAATTAATGAAGATAGTTTTATAAAACCTATTAGTATTAATTCTACTAGTGGTAAATTAATAGTTAATGGTATTATTGATAGAGTAGATGTATATGAAGATAATGATAAATTTTATTATAGAGTAATAGATTATAAAACAAATGGTAAATCTTTTAGATTAGATGATGCTTTAATAGGACTTAATTTACAAATGCTTTTATATAGTTTAGCAATAAATGAAAATATAGATAAGTTAACTTTAAAAAACTCAGTTTTATCAGGATTATTATATTATCCAGCATCTATTAAAGAAGAAAAAATAAAAAGAAATATAAAAATTGATGAGTTAGATGAAAGTATTAAAAAAAGACTTCTTATGCAAGGAATAATAAACAGGGATAAAAAATCTCTTGAAGTAATGGGAGATAATATAGGAGATTTTATTGATGTTATAAGTAGAAATAAAATTAATGATGAAAAAACTTATAATGAAGAAGAAATGAATTTATTATTTAATAATATTAAGAAGTTATTAAATAATATGGCATGTAGTTTATTAAATGGAGATATAAAAATAAATCCAGTAAAAGGTAGAGTTGATTCTTGCTCATTTTGTAAATTTAATAGTATATGTGGATTTGATAATGAAAATGATAAAGCAAGATATATAAAAAATTATAAAAATAGTGAAGTATTTAAAATGTTAGAAGGTGATAAATCTTGAGTATGTGGACATATGATCAAAATGAAGCTATTAATAAACGTGGTGGTAAGATAATAGTTAGTGCAGCAGCAGGAAGTGGTAAAACAGCTGTATTATCAGAAAGAGTAATAAAGTATGTATTAGATGGAGGTAATATTAATGATTTATTAATAGTAACCTTTACTCGTGCTGCAGCAGCTGAAATGAAAGATAGAATTAAAGCAAAAATAGAAAAGGCTTTATTAAATGATTCAGAAAATAAACATTTAAAAAGACAATTACCTTTAATTTTAGTATCAAAAATTACTACTATGGATGCTTTTTATTCAGATATAGTAAAAGAAAATTTTGAACTTTTAAATATATCTAAAGATTTTGATATATTAACAAGCAAAGAAGAAAATATATTAAAAGGTGAAGTATTAAAAAATGTATTTGAAGAGTCTTTTAGTAAGGTTATAGATTTTGAGTTCTTATTATCTTTTTTTAAGGATAAAGATCCATCTTTAATTAAAGATGAAGTATTTAAAGTATCTAACTTTTTAGGTACTATTCCTAATAAGAAAGAATTTATTAATAAAGCTATAGAATATTATGATATAAATAATTCTTTTTATAAAGATAAGTTATTTGATATTATAAAAAATAAGATGAATTTATATAAATATAATTATAAAAATATAATTGATGAATTATATAATGAATCAGACTTATTTGATAATTTAATTATTGATGCTAATAAAGAACTTAACTATATTAATGATATTATTAGTATAAATGATTTTGATACTTTATCTAAAAGACTTAGATTAATAAAGTTTGATACTCTAAAGACACCAAGAGGATTTAAAGATAATCCTATTTTAACTAAGTATAAATATATAAGAAATGAATTTAAAGATGAAATAAATAAAAATTTATATGAGTTATCTTTTATAACAGATGATATATATAATAGTGAAAATAAAGATTTTAAAAGATTAGTTAGTACATTATTAAATATAGTTAATATATATGAAGATGAATTATTAGAAAAGAAAAAAAGTATTAATTCATATAGTTTTAATGATATAGCACATTTTTGTCTTTCTCTTCTTATAAAAGATGGTAAAAAAACTGATTTAGCTATAAATATATCTAAAAAGTATAAAGAGATATTAGTAGATGAATGTCAAGATAATAATAATATACAAGATGTAATATTTAAGGCAATATCAAATAATAATAGTAATATATTTAGTGTCGGTGATGTAAAACAAAGTATTTATCGTTTTAGAAGTGCTTGTCCTGAAATATTTAGCAAAAGTAAAAATGAAACTGTAAAAGATGGATTTCCTAAGTTAATTACTTTATCTAAAAATTTTAGAAGTAGAAAAGAAGTATTAGATTTTTGTAATTTTATATTTTCTAATACTATGACTTATGATTTTGGTGAAGTAAATTATGATGAAAAAGAAAAATTATATTTAGGAGCAAGTTATGTTCCTTTAGATAATTTAGATACTGAAGTACATATAATAGATGCAAAAGAAAAGTGTGAAGATGAAGATAAAATAATTACAAATGCTCAAAAAGAAGCGATTTATGTTGCAAATAAAATTAAGAGTATGTTAGATTCTAATTATATGGTTTACGATAATAAAAAAGGTATTACAAGAAAAATAAAGGAAAGTGATATAGTAATACTTCTTAGATCTCTTAAAAATAGTTCTTTATATGTTAAAGCTTTAAATAAAAGAAATATAAGTGTATATTCATCATCTTCTTTAACTTATTTTGATAATTATGAAGTTAAATTAGTTATTAATTTATTGAAAATAATAGATAATAGAAGAGATGATGTTTCTTTATTAAGTATATTAAAGTCTTCTTTATTTAATGTATCTTTAGATGATATAGCATTAATTAGAAATAATAAAGAAAGTTTATATGATAATATTTTAAATAGTAATAATAATGATTTAAAATCTATATTAGAAAGATTAGATTACTTTAGAAATTTATCTCATAGTATTAGTATTTATGATCTTTTATCTAGATTAAATAATGAATTTAATATTGAAACTATAATAGGTGCTATGAAAAATGGAATAGAAAGACAAAAGAATTTATTTCATATGATGAGTCATGCTATTAATTTTGAAAGAAAAGAAGAAAAAAGTCTTCATGAGTTTATAAGTTATATAGAATCTATTATGTTAAATAATGATTCTTTTGAAGGTATTAATCCTTTAAGTGATGGAGATAATGTATTAATAACTACTATACATAAGTCTAAGGGACTTGAATATCCAGTTGTGTTTTTATGTGAAACAGCTCGTAGTTTTAACTTTTCTGATGTTAGAAATAATTTTATGATTAATGATGAATTAGGAATATGCTTTCCTTATAAATTAGATAAGTATAATGTTAAATATGATTCTACTGTTATGATGATATTTAAAGAATATGAAAAAAGTAAATTATTATCTGAAGAACTTAGAGTGTTATATGTAGCTTTAACAAGAGCTAAAGAGAAAATAATTATAACTGGTTTAACGCCTAATTTGGAAACTAAGATTAATAAAATATCAGCTTCTATTGGGGATGATGCTATTATATCTAATCTTTATTTAAAAGATGTTAAAAGTTATTTTGATATTATGCTTGCTTGTTTATTAAGGCATCCATCTTTAAATATTTTAAGGGATATTAGTGTTTGTGATATTAAGACGTTTCAAACAGAATCAAAAGTTAAAGTATATATAACTGATGCTATTAATATAAATGAAGAAGAATTTAGTGAAAAAGAAAATATAAATAAAAAAGATTTTGATACTACAATATTAAATAAAATAGATAATTTTAAATATGATAATAGTTTGTTTAGTGTTCCTAAAGTATTAAGTGTTAGTAATATAAAGGAAAATTCATCATATTTTAGAAAGCCTAATTTTATGAAAGATGAAGTTAATTATGCTAAATTAGGTACACTATATCATAGATTATTTGAAATATTACCTTTAGAAAAATATAGTATAAAAACTTTAGAAGATAAATTAGATTTAATGGTTAAAAATAAGTTATTAACAACTGAAGAAAGAAAGTTAATAAAAGTAGATAGAGTATTTTCTTATTTAACTTCTGATATTTATGATATAATTATTAAAGCAGATAAAGTATTTAAGGAGTATGAAATAACCTTTGATATGGATGCAAAATATTATGATGATAAATTATCTAAGGCAAGTATTATAACTAAGGGGGTAGTTGATTTATTAGTTATTAAAGATGATAATTATTTTATTGTTGATTATAAGACTGATAATATAAATCAAGATGAGCTTATTAAACGTTATAAAATTCAACTTGACTTATATGAAATGGGTATTAAGCAAATATTTAATGCTAAAAATGTAAAGAAGTATATATATTCTATTATGCTAAATAAATTTATTGAAGTGTAGAAAGGAGTTTTAATTTATGATAGATGAAATTTTTAATGCAATAGAAGAGGAGAAAAAAAGACAGCAAAATAAAATAGAGTTAATAGCATCAGAAAACTTTGTATCTAAAAATGTACTTAAAGCACAAGGTAGTATATTAACTAATAAGTATGCAGAAGGATATCCTAATAAAAGGTATTATGGTGGCTGTTTATATGTAGATAAAATAGAGGATTATGCAATTGAAAATGCTAAAAAGTTATTTGGAGTTAAATATGCTAATGTACAGCCTCATTCTGGTTCTGGAGCTAATATGGCAGTTTATAGGGCACTAATTAATAATGGTGATACAGTTCTTGCTATGAATTTAGAGTCTGGTGGGCATTTAACTCATGGTAGTAATTTAAGTTTTAGTGGAATGGATTATAATTTTGTTTCATATACAGTTGAAAAAGAAACTTGTCAATTAAATTATGATGAAATAAGAAAAATTGCATTAAAAACTAAGCCAAAACTTATTGTAGCGGGGGCATCAGCTTATTCAAGAATAATTGATTTTGAAGAGTTTCATGATATAGCTAAAGAGTGTGGGGCTTATTTAATGGTTGATATGGCTCATATAGCTGGACTTGTTGCAGCAGGTATTCATCCTAATCCATGTAAGTATGCAGATGTTGTAACATCTACTACTCATAAAACGTTAAGAGGACCAAGAGGTGGAATTATATTAACTAATAGTGAGGAAATAATAAAGAAAATAAATAAAGCGGTATTTCCAGGCATACAAGGAGGACCTTTAATGCATGTTATAGCAGCTAAAGCAGTTTGCTTAAGTGAAGCTATGAGTAAAGATTTTATTAAGTATGAAAAACAAGTTGTTAAAAATGCTAAAGTATTATGTGATATATTAAAGATGAATGGTTTTAAAATTGTATCTGGTGGTACTGATAATCATTTGTTATTAGTTGATGTTAAAAAATCTGTTAATATAACTGGTAAAGAAGCTGAAAAGATCTTAGATAGCATAGGTATAACTTGTAATAAAAATATGATTCCATATGATACTACAACTCCTTTTATAACAAGTGGTATAAGACTTGGTACAGCAGCTATGACAACTCGTGGGTTTAAAGAAGAAGAATTTGTTTTAGTGGGAAAGATAATTAGTGATGTTTTACATAATTCTGATGATAAAGCTTGTCTTATTGATGCTAAAAAGAAAGTAGAAGATTTATGCAAAAGATTTCCTGTTTATGAGGAGGAACATTATGTATGATAATATTATAGATGGATTATATGCTAGTAAAACATTAAAAGATAATATAAAAAAAGAAATAAGTAAAAGAAAAATAAGTCCAAGACTTGTAGTTATACAAATAGGTGATGATAGTGCAAGTAGTATATATATAAGAAATAAAGAAAAAGCTTGTCGTTATGTTGGAATTGATTTTAAACATATAAAATTTGATAAAAGTATTTCTATGAATATAGTAATAGATGAAATAAAAAAGCTTAATAATGATGATACAGTAAGTGGTATATTAGTGCAACTTCCATTACCTAAAAATTTTGATGAAGGAAAGATAATTAATAGTATATCACCTATAAAAGATGTAGATGGATTAACTTATCAAAATGTTGGTAATTTAGTTTTAGGAAATGATGGACTTGTTTCCTGCACACCATATGCTGTAATGGAGCTTCTTAGAATGTATAATGTTAAATTAGAAGGTAAAAATGTTTGTTTAATTGGAAGAAGTAATTTAGTTGGTAGACCTTTAATTCAGTTATTATTAAGAGAAAATGCAACAGTAAGTATACTTCATTCTAAAAGTAAAAATATTAAAGATTATACTAAAAAAGCTGATATATTAATAGTTGCTGCAGGACATCCTTCTTTAGTTACTAAAGATATGGTAAAAAAAGGTGTTATAGTAATTGATGTTGGTATTAATAAAGAAAATAATGTTTTATGTGGTGATGTTGATTTTGAAAATGTAAAGAAAAAGGCATCATTAATTACACCTGTACCAGGAGGAGTTGGACCTATGACTGTTGCATCTTTACTTAAAAATACTTTGAAAGCTTATAATATTCAAAATAAATAGGAAAATATTATGAGACAGTGGTATGATGATGTATTTATTAATTCATATCCTAAGTTAGATTTGCATGGAGAAATAAAATCTAGTGCAAGAGTGCTTGTAAATGAATTTATAAATGATAATTATATATTAAAAAATAATAAAGTATTAATAATTCATGGTAAAGGAACTGGAGTATTAAAAGAAGAAGTTTTTAAAGTTTTAAAAAGCAATAAATTAGTATCAGAGTATCATTTAGATATATTTAATGATGGATGTACGATAGTTTATATAAAAAATAAGAATGATGTCAATAATTTAGGAAAATGTCTCAAATTTTTTTAAACATTAACGGGAAATAT
>CAYOAY010000042.1:0-10801 GCA_964402155.1 uncultured Muribaculaceae bacterium
CAATATACTTCCAGTATTTAAACAAGCCCTGTACTTTAGTGCAGGGTGGTTGACAGTTTAGAATCAAAAAATGTGGTTTTGACCTTATTTTATAAGGATTTTACTTCACGAAAAAAATGCGTAATTTTTTATATTTTGAAATTATTTAAAAATTTTTTTCAAAAATTTTATACGCATAGTGTTTAAAGCCTTATAATTATTAGCGTTTGTTAAACCTTTATGAAATTAATATTACTAACACAATGTGATTCTAGCATATTTTTTATTTAAAATCAATGTGCTGAAAAATTACGCAAGTTGAAAAAATAATGAATCCCTTATTTTATAAGGAATTGCGAGCAAAAAAAAGATGAAACTGTCAAACTCGGGGACAAATATCAAATGGAATAAAAGAAATATTAAAATATGCACATACAGGAATAAAAGAATGGCAAAAAGTAGAAGAAAGAAGTAAATATAAACAATTAGAATTAAAACTGTGATATATGTTAAAATTAATAAAAGTTTAAAGCGAGTACAAGAGTACTCGCATAAAGTCGTGGAATAAATCATATAAAATTTACAAAAAATAATAAGAATAAGACATTTTTCTAAATTAATTATAATAATATTGTTTTATAATTGTAAAAAACGGAAACTCAAGTGCTTAAATTAATTGATAAATTGTTTAATCTATTTTATAATGTTTTATAGAATGGAAGGGATTAAATGTGAATAATGAAAAGACTATAAATGCAATAAAAGCATTATCGATTGCACAAATATCTAAAGCACAGAGCGGTCATCCTGGAATAGCATTAGGTGCAGCAACTATTTTATATGTACTTTATAATAAGCATATGATGATTGATGTTTCAGATGAAAAATGGATTAATAGAGATAGATTTGTTATGTCTGCAGGTCATGGCTCATCACTTTTATATTCCATACTTTACATGTCAGGATTTAATTTGACTATAAAAGATTTAAAAAGTTTTAGGCAAATTGATTCAATTACTCCAGGACATCCTGAAGTTAATGTAACTCCTGGTGTTGATGTATCTACAGGCCCTTTAGGTCAAGGAATTGCTAATGCTGTTGGTATGGCCGCATCTTCTAAATATCTTTCTAAAAAATTTAATGGATTAATTGATTACAATGTTTATGTTTTATGTGGTGAAGGGGACTTAATGGAGGGAATATCTTATGAGGCTTGTTCACTTGCTGGTAATTTAAAATTAGATAATTTAATACTTTTATATGACTGCAATAATGTTACTTTAGATGGAAATGCAAAAAAAAGTTTTAATGAAAATGTTTTGAGAAGATTTGAAGCGATGGGATGGTATACTGATACTGTATTAGATGGAAATAATCAGTATTCCATTGATGCAGCAATACAAAGAGCAAAAACTATAACAAATAAGCCATCATTTATAAAAATTAATACAATTATTGGAAAAGATTCTTTACTTCAAGGCACTAATAAAGTGCATGGCTCTTTGCTCACAAAGGAAGATATAAGACAGTTAAAAGATAAGTTAAACATTGATAGCGATTTATTTTCTAATATTAGTTCACTTAGAAAAGAAATGGCAAGTTTTATTAGAATGAGAGTTTTAAGGGATAAGAAAAAGTGGGAAACAAAATATAATGCATATTTAAATTCATGTGATTCTGATACTAAAAGATTTTTATTATCTTTAAGTGAAGACAAAAGATATGATGTAACAAGATTATTTAAAGATACATTATTTTCAGATATGGAATTAAGAAGTTTAAATGGTTTAATTATGAATACAATTGCAAATAATTATCCTTCTTTCTTAGGAGGAAGTGCGGATTTATCATCGAGTACTAAAACATATTTAAATAAGTTTGGTGATTTCTCAGGTGATAATTATGAAGGGAAAAATATATGGTTTGGAGTTAGGGAACATTTGATGGGTGCATTTATAAATGGAATGGCTTTATCGGGACTAAGACCTTTTTGTTCAACTTTTTTATCATTTTCTGATTATCAAAAGCCTGCTATTAGAATGGCAAGTTTAATGAATTTACCAGTTACTTATATTTTTACTCACGATTCTGTAATGGTAGGTGAAGATGGACCAACTCATCAGCCTGTAGAACAACTTGCAATGCTTAGAAGTATTCCTAATTTTTATGTATATAGACCATGTGATGCAAATGAAATAATAGGTTCTTGGCAAGCAATATTAAACAATGATAAACCATCTTCTTTAGTATTATCAAGAAGTGTTTGTAAGAATTTAAGCACGACTAGCTGTTTAGATGTTAAAAAAGGAGCTTATATAGTTAGAAAAGAAAAGAAAAAATTATTTGCTATTATAATTGCAACAGGATCAGAAGTATCTCTTGCAATTGATATAGCAGAAAAATTATCAACTAAAAAAATGGAAATTAGAGTTGTGTCTATGCCTTGCATGAGACTTTTTGAGGAACAATCTCAAAATTACAAAGATGAAATATTACCACTTGGTTATAAAACTTTTGTAATAGAACGTTCTTCAAAATTTGGATGGCATAAATATGTATATAATGATAAATACATAATGGGAATAGATGAATTTGGTCATTCTGGTAAATCTAGTGATGTATTAGAAAAGTTGAAAATAGATGATGATACAATATATAAAAGAATTGAAAAACTATTAAAATAAATATAATTCGACACCTTTTTTAAAGAATAGGTATTATTCTATAAAAGAGGTGTTTTTATGAGGATATATTACTTATTTAAAATTAATGATTCTTTTTCAAATTTATATTACAATAAGACATACTATTTATATAAAATGCTAGAACAAATATCTAAATCTAGTAGAAATGACTTTATAATATCATATAGATTATTTAGTCAAATGGCAATTGCATATAACAAAGTAGAAATAAACAGTAATTTATATAAAGCTTTTGAACACAATAGTAAGTATATAAAGACACTTAATAAGCATATACTTAATGATGGAGTTGAGAAAACTAAGCTTACTGTTTACAATACTTATATAAAAATAAAAACAAATCAAAATTTAACAGCTTTCTTTAAAGTTTTAGTTAATGAAGAAAATATTTTTGTATGTGATTTTAATAATAAAGATTATTTTTGGCTTAGTAAAGTATCACCAAAAAGCTTGTATAAAAAAGATTTTCATAGTAAAATCATTATATGAAAGGAAGATGATTAAATGTTAGCTAATATATTATGGTGTTTATTAGGTCTTATAGTAGGCTTAGTTGTAGGATTTTTTGGAGCTAGAGCATTTATGAAAAAGTATCTAAAGAAAAATCCACCTATAAATGAGAAAATGATTAAGATAATGATGCAACAGATGGGAAGGACACCTAGTCAAAAGCAAATTAATCAAATGATGAAAGCAATGAATAAAGTTCAATAATTCATTGTTTTTTAAATACATTTACAAAAAAATCTGATATAATAATAAAAGAAGACAATATTAAACATTTAAAATTTTATATTATTACTATGGTGATAATATGAAAGTTAAAATATTTGATTGTGAAAATGAAAAAGATCTAGAAGATAATATTAATTCTTTTATTTCTGATAAGGAAGTATTAGATGTAAAATATCAATTATCGGTAGTAGTAGATGGAGTAGATCAAATATATTGTTTTTCTGCTATGATAATATATTTAATTAAAGGATGATATAAATGAAGAAAAATAGTTTTATAAATGGTGCTTTAATTGCAACTGTTGGTATTGTATTAACTAAGTTTTTAGGAATAATATATGTAATACCTTTTTATTCAATTATAGGTGAAGCTAATATAGCTCTTTATGGGTATGCTTATACAATATATAATTTGTTTTTGTCTTTATCAACAGTAGGTATACCACCTGCAATGAGTAAGTTAATTAGTGAATATAATACACTTGGTTACTATAATACAAAAGAAAGAGCTTATAAACTTGGTAAAAGGCTTTTGGTATTTATGGGGATAATATTATTTATTATTATGTTTTTCTTCTCACCTTTATTAGCTGATTTAATAATGGGGGATAATATGGGTGGTAGTTCTAAGGAAAGTATAGCATTAGTAATTAGAGTAATTTCAACAGCTATTTTATTTGTACCTTATTTAAGTGTTACAAAAGGATATTTACAAGGGCATAAAATAATAACTCCAACTTCTATAAGCCAGGTGCTTGAACAAATAGTTAGAATTTTTGTTATATTAGTAGGTAGTTTTTTGTGCGTTAAAGTATTTAAAGTTGGTGTTACTAATGCTGTTGCAACAGCTGTTTTTGGAGCTACTGTTGGAGCTTTAACTGCATTGGTTTATTTGCTTATTAAAATAAGAAAAAATAAAAAAGAATTAAATATAAATTGCCAAATGAACGAAAGAGAAAAAAATATAACTAATAAAATGATAATTAAAAAGTTACTTATTTATTCTGTCCCTTTTATATCTTTTGGATTTGCTTTATCGATATATGATTTTATTGATACAACAACTATTATTAAAACTTTAACTAATTTGGGATATAAAACAGTTGATGCTGAAAGTATAATTGGTGTTATTAACACAACTGGAAATAAATTAAATAGTGTTGTTCTTGCTATATCAACAGGCCTTATGACAAGCTTAGTTCCAAATATTACAGCTAGTTTTGTAAAAGATGATAAAAAAGATGTAAGAAAAAAAGTTCATCAATCATTTCTTATGATACTTTATGTTACAATGCCTATGGCTGTTGGATTGAGTATTTTAGCTAAGCCTGTGTTTACATTATTTTATGGTGCTAATAAGTGGGGTTCTTTAGTATTTTGTTTTACTATTTTTATAGCTTTATTTAGATGTATGTTTACAACGTCTATATCTATTTGTCAGTCTTTAAATAAATTTAAAAATGTATTTTTAAGTATAATATTTGGAATATTAATAAAATTTATATTGCAAGTGCCTTTAATGCATTTATTTAATAATATAGGTTTATATCCATTTTGGGGTTCTACATTAGCTACCATACTTGGACTTTGTACATCTATAATAACTAATTTGGTAGTAATTAATAAAACAATAAAGTTAAAATTTAAAGATTATTTTAAAGATTTTATAAAGTTTATTTATCCTCTAATAATAATGATTATATTATTAAACATATTAAAAATATTTATACCATTAAATGTTAGTGGAAGATTAAACTCACTACTTATAATTATCATATATGGATTTTTAGGTGCTATAGTATATTTTTCTTTGACTATAAAAAATGGTATATTTAGTAAAATATTTGGTAATAAATTGTTTAGAAAATTTGTAAGAAAAGATAATGTATGATATTATTTATTTTAAAGGAGATGAAAAAATGCCTAAAGATTTATTAAGTGCCCTTTTAATGGACTTAGAACAACAACAATTTAAAGAACAAGAAGGACTAAAAATTTTTTTAAGATGGTTAGTACAGGAAGTTTATTTTAGAAAAGATGGATTAGGTGATACTAATACTCATAGATATATAACAAATCAAAAATCAAATGGAAATGATCCTAAAACTGAATTGGAAAGTTTAGTTTATCATTCAGATAAATATTTAAAATATGATGATCTTATAAATGCAGTAACTAATAAAGTTTTTGATGTGTATCTAGAAAAAAGAGAAAATGATATTAATTCTTTTGATGATGTTATGTTAAAAACACTATGTTGTTATGAATCAAAGTTTAATAAATATGATAAAAATAGTGTAATTGACTTTGCTTCTATAATTTTAAATGATTATTTTGTTAGAAAAAATATAAAAGCTTTTAGTTCTAAAAATAAAACAAGAGAGTATGTTTTGAAAAACGGAGAAAGTAATATACTAAATGAAATAGCAAATCGAATTAAAAAAACGGGCTCTATTGATGATATGATTAATGATTATAGCATTATGATAGCAGAGTCTTTTCTTTCTATAAATAATGAATTTAGTAATATAGATAATTTAAAAAATAAGTTGACAAAATGTGTGTTAAATCTTAATATGAATGATAGGCAAAAACAATATTTATTAAGTGAATTAGAAATAGGAAATGTTGATGCACTTTATGGATATGTTCCACAAGAGTTAATTAATGAATATAAACAAGCTTTATCAGCAGAAGAAAAAAAATATTCAATATAAAAAAAGTCTCATAATTTGAGACTTTTTTACATCATATACATTTCCCCATTATAATTTTCATTGTTTTGAGTTGTTTGATATGGAATATTAGTATTATTTTGATTATTTTGATATGGAGTTTCTAATCTTGAAATTCTATTTTCTATTACTTTTACTTTTTTTTCTAAGGCTGAGATTCTATTTTCTATATTGCTATAATTATTATTCATATAGTTTGGGTACATCATTGCATTTCCTGGAATTGTTCCCATTTGTGCCATGTTTTGCATGTTTGCAAAAGGAAACATTTGTGGCACATAATTATTTCTATTATCTTTCATTTTTCCTCCTTTAATTTTTTAGCTTTCATTTAATTATATGTATATTTTAGGTTTTGGTGTATAATAATTTGTAGGTGATTTATATGAGATTAAAAAATGTTAAAGATGCAAGTAAAATAATTGATGCATCAAGGTATATAATAAAAAATCCTGCTGATAATAAAGGAAAATGGATAGAAATATTTAAAAATAAAAATCCCATAGATATAGAAATAGGTATGGGAAAAGGAAATTTTATAATAGGCATGGCTAAACTTAATCCTAATATAAATTATATAGGTATAGAAATGTATGATTCTGTTATAGTAAGAGCTGTTCAAAAATTGCAAGATGAAGATATTAATAATTTAAAGTTAATTAAAATGGATGCAAGTGATATAGAAGAAGTATTTGATAAAGAAATTAATACAATATATCTTAATTTTTCTGATCCTTGGCCAAAAAAAAGGCATGCAAAAAGAAGACTTACTTCACCATTTTTTCTTAAAAAATATGATAATGTGTTTAAAGATAAAAAAAGAATAATTCAAAAAACAGATAATATAGATTTATTTTCTTATTCAATTGTATCACTTAGTAATTATGGATATATAATAGATGATGTAACATTAGATTTAAAAAAAGTAAATGATGTTTATAATATTTTAACAGAGTATGAAGAAAAATTTAATAAAATAGGTGTTAGAATATGCAGACTAAAAGCTCATAAGGAATGATAAATATGAATAAAAAAATTATAATTTGGTGCTTTATATTTAACTTTTTATTAATAGTATTATTTTTATATTTATATTTTGATAATAAAATAAGAGAAGATAACACTTCTTTTACTTTGAAAGATAATTTGAAAGTAAATGTATATAGTGATGTGAATATAAGTTATTTTATAGAAAATATTGAAGGTAAAATAATAGAAGATAAAAAAATAGATACTAAAAAAATAGGTTCAAAAAAAATTTCTTTTATTTATCTTAATAGTAGAAATAAAAAAAGAATGGGAAATTTTAAAATTAATATTGTAGATGAAGAAAAACCTTTAATATGGCTTTCTAATAGCTATAATGTTAAAGTGGGAAGTATTGATAATTTAACTGATAATATTATGTGTGCTGATAATTATGATCCTAATCCTTTATGCATTATAAATGGAGAATATAATTTGAATTTAGTTGGTAAGTATCCTTTGACCTTTTATGCTAAAGATAATTCGGGTAATGAAAACGAAGTATCTTTTACGTTGAATGTTTACAATGAAACAAAAAATAAAAAAAATAATAATAATAATAAAGTAACTAATTTTAATGATATAGTAAGAAAATATAAAACTGATAAGACATTAATAGGAATAGATGTTTCTAAGTGGCAAAAAGAAATTGACTTTAAAAAGGTTAAAATGTCTGGTTGTGACTTTGTTATGATTAGGTTGGGATATCAAGATGGCGTAGAAGGTAAATATGTTTTGGATCCTTATTTTAAGGCAAATATAAAAAAAGCAAATGAAAATGGTATTAAAGTAGGAGTTTATTTTTATTCTTATGCAAATAGTATAAAGGAAGCTAAAAAGCAAGCTAATTGGGTAGATAAGCAAGTTAAAAATTATAAGCTTTCTCTTCCTGTTGCATTTGATTGGGAATGTTATAACAAATTTAATAGTATGTATCTTAGCTTATTTGGTTTATCTGAGGTTTCAGATATGTTTTTAAGTACTCTTAAATCTAAAGGATATGATGTGATGCTTTATGGAAGTAAAAATTATTTAAATAATGTATGGAAGTATAATAATTATGATGTATGGCTTGCTCATTATGCTAAAGAAACTGATTATAAAGGTAAGTATAAAATGTGGCAGGTTTGTGATAATGGACTAATTGATGGTATAAATGGAAGTGTGGATATAGATATTTTATATTTCTAAAAGGTTTTATTTTTTTATTTTTTTTGCTATAATGTATTTAAAGTAGGTGAAACCGTATGAAAAAAGGTTTATTAATTTTACTTATGGTAATTATGTTATCAGGCTGTACTGTAAATAAAATTGATAATTATAGTTATGATAAATTAATTAATAAGATTTTATCTTTTAATATAAAAATGTTAAATAAAGTGGGAAATGGATATAAGTATTATACACCAAAAGGACTTGTTAGAACTAATTCAAATTCTTACAATGATGAATTGAAAAGAGAAGATGTATCTTATTATTTATATGTTAATGTTGTCGGTTATTATTATAATTATAAAACTGATTATAAAGTTAATAGTGATGCATATTATTCTTATTTAATAGATTCTAATAAAAGTAAAGGTTATATAGAAGTTGAAGAAAAAAAAGATAAATTATATGTTAAAATGTATTATAATTATGCTAAAATAGAAGCGTATACTGATAAAAGATATTTAAAAAGAACAATATCTGATATGAGTTATGTTTTATCTAGTATTAAGTTTAATGATTCTTTGTTAAAGAAAATGTATGAATCAGGGAATTTATCTTCTAAAGAGGAAGTATATAAGTTATTTGATAATAAAGGAAAAGAAGGAAATTTTCTTGAATATATTAAAGAATTTGACAAATATGATGGGAAATATGAAGAAGAAATTAAAGAAGAAGAAATAATAGTTGAAAGTAATAAGACTACAACGACAACTATGACAAAAGAAAAAGAAGATACTAGTAAATCTTCTATTAAGGAGTAAAGAAAGGTGTGATTTTACATTATGGGATTTATGAATAAATTAAGTAAAATGAAGAATTTCTTATTTGATGAAGAAGAAATAGAGGAAAAACCAGCTAAAAGGCAAATTGTGAAAAATAAAAAGAAAGAAGATATTAAAGTTAAAGAAGAAGATTTTGAAAAAACTTTAGAAATAGAAAATCTATATATGGAAGATTTACAAGAAGAACCTGTTATTAATAAAGAGGTAAAATCTAGAACTACAAAAGTTGAATCTAGTTTTGAATTTCCTTCTTTTAATGATGATGATTTTGCTTCAGTAAGGAAAAAAGAACCTGTAGCTGCTATAGTAAAAGAGGAGCTTAAACCCGTTTTATATCAAGGAAGCAAAAGAAAAGATGAAACAAAAAAATTTAAACCAAGTCCAATTATATCTCCAGTATATGGGCTTTTAGATGATAAAGGAAAAAAGATAAATAAGGATTCTGAAAGCTATGATGTAAAGTTTAAGAAAAACGATGATATATCTTTTGATGAAGTAAGACGTAAAGCTTATGGGGAAAATAAAGAAGATACTTTAAAAAACTTATCTACTATGACAATAGAAGAAGCTGAAATGAATATGAAGGAAAAAGAAGAATTATCTAGAGCTAAGCAAAAAATAAAGAAAAATAAAGATGACATTAAAACAATAACTTCTGTAAAAGAAGATGATGATATGATTTTACCTAATATAAATTTTAAAGAAATAGATGTTGATAAAGAAAGATTAGGAAATAAAAGTATTATTTCAAAAAAAAGTATTGATATAGATGACGATGATGATGAAGAAACTAAAGAACAAGATTTATTTAATTTAATTGATTCAATGTATCAAGGAAAGGAAAGTGAAGAGTAGTGTATGGATTTTTAAGTGAATATTTACCAATTTTAATTTATATATTATTATGTATTCTTATAGTTTTACTTATAATAATATGTGTAAAAGTTATTAAAACAATGAATAAAGTAAATGATATAGTTGATGATGCATGTGAAAAAGTTAAATCGTTAAATGGAATATTTTCGATTGTGGATGTCGTAACTGATAAGTTATCTGCTTTAACTGAGGTTATATCAGATAGTATAGTATTATTTTTGAAGAGTATATTTAAGAAAAGAAAGAAAAAGAATATAGAAAGTGAGGATAATAATGAAGAAATCTAAAAGTGGTATTGGAAAATTTGTTTTAGGAGCTACTATAGGTGCAGCTCTTGGAGTTTTATTTGCACCTAAATCAGGTAAAGAAAATAGAGCTGAATTAAAAAATAAAGCTGTTGATTTGCTTAATAAAGCAAGAGAACTGGATATTAGTGAAGTTAAGGAAAGTATTGAAGAAAAAGTTAATAATTTAATGGATGAAATAAAAGAATTAGATAAAGAAAAAGCTTTAGAAATAGCTAAGAAGAAAGCTAAAGAATTAAAAAAGAATGCTGAAGATTTAGTAAGTTATACAAAAGAAAAAGCAACTCCTATTGTTCAAGATGCTGCAGAATCTTTAAGGCAAAAAGCTGTAGATGTAACAAAAAGTGTTTTAGAAAAGTTGGAAGCAAAATAAAAATACTATTTATTTAGTATTTTTTTATATAATAGGAAAGTCATGCAAAAAGTATGAAAATAAATGTAAAGCAA
>CAYOAY010000043.1:0-10364 GCA_964402155.1 uncultured Muribaculaceae bacterium
GTAATGTATGCATTTAATACTACATTAATATTTTCTATTTCTGAAATAATTATTGCAGCTATATTAGTCATATTTGGAATGAATTCTAAAAATATAGTAAGTGATGTTATAACAAATATAATTGCAAATATTATAATCTCACTATATGCAGTTATATTAATTTATATACCATTTATATATAATACTTTAAAAAAGATAAATGCTGTATTTCTGAAAAATAAAAGTTTAACATATTACTTAATTATTTTTTTGGTTATGATATATATTATAGTCTCTAAAAATGGTTTAGAATTTATTTTACAATCTAATTATTATATTAATGCATTGTTTATAATTGGAATAATGATAATTATATCTATAGTGTCTAAAAGTGAAGCAAAATCAGAAAAATTGCTTGAAATGAATCAACAAATGCTTAATTATGTTACTAAATATGAAAAAATAATAACAGAGCAGGGAAAAGCTAATCATGAATTTAAAAACCAGCTTATGGTAATTCGTGGTTATGCACAGATGAATTCTTCTAAATTATTAGAATATTTGGATTCAATTGTTGATGATATTAAAAAAACTCATGGTAGTTATTTAATAAGCAATTTAAATAAATTTCCTGATGGTGGTATAAAAGGATTATTATATTACAAATTATCTGTTATGGATGATGAAAAGATTAAATATGAAATAAATGTTAGTGATGGTATAAAATCAAAATTAAGTTATTTAAGTGCAGCAGAGTATAAAAATATAACAAAAATTCTAGGTGTTTTATTAGATAACGCAATTGATGCAAATAAAAAATGTAAAAATAAAAAGGTAATAATAATGGTTATAAAAGGGAAAAATACAGTTGATTTTAAAATATATAATACGTATAAAGACAGAGTTGAAATATCAAAAATAGGCACAGGATATACATCAAAAGGAAATGGACATGGATATGGCCTTAGATTAGTTAATGATATTATTAATAATAATTCAAATCTTAGTATAGAAAGATATTTAGAAGATGATTATTATGTTTCTATTTTACATATAAAAAACAATAAAAAAACTAAGAATATATAATTCTTAGTTTTTTAAACGTTATTATTTTTCTAACATTGCTTTTGGCATTTTAGGTTCATCAATCCATATATAAATGCATCCTGAAGTTGCTGTTGCAGCAACTAAAGCACCTAATGCTGAAACAATAGAAACAAATAATGCTTTCATTATCTATACCTCCCTTTTATATTATTTAGACACTTATATTAAGTGTTTAAACCGTAATTTAAATAATTCTTATATGGTAATTTAAATATTTTATAAGTAATTGGTAGAATTAATATACATTCAATTATTAAGCCAATAATCATACTATTAATAATTAAATTATTTTTAATTATTAAAGACAAAATAAAAAATAAGATAGTTACAAAAATAGATAATATTTTAAAAACAATTCTTTTTTTTCTTTTTATTAGTGGTCTTTTTATAGTATCAGCTGGGGAATATATTGAAATAATGATCAATACTATTAAATATAACATATATAATATACTTTTAGGTATTATTAGCATTTTACAAAAATAAGTACATCCAATAAATAGTGCTGTTGAAATAATTAAACATATTATTCCATTAGGAGCATGCATTCCAAATGCAAATAATCTAATAAAATTAAACATTAAAAGTAATACAATTAATTCTTTAAATATACCTAGCAATATTGAAATTAATAAAATAATTATTGTTTTTGTAATTAATATATAAATTCCTTCAACTCCATACATTATTTCTTCTATTTTATCTTTTGAATAATTTGGATATTGATTTTTTATATCTTTTTTTATTTTTGATAAAATTTTATTTTTCATATTGTACCTCTATTACTAACACGATGATTCTATAACAAATAAAGTTGAAAATAAAAAAAATGTTATGAAAGGGAAAATAATGTTTTTAATATAAAAATATTATTATAAAATTATAAAAAACTTACCTTTTATGAATAAAAAATGACTTTTTATAATCAAAAATATCTAAAAAAGAATATAACTGGTATTATAAAGAAGCTATCCAGCAAATTTGACGAAATTTGTATGGCGCAATAGCTTGATTATTTATGCTTGCAGAGTTATATTTATAATGTAAGCAATAAGGGAAGTGAGGTGTCGACGTGATAAAAGTGGGTAAGATAAAGTGGTTTAACAATGAAAAAGGTTATGGCTTTATTGAAGGCGAAAATGGTGAAGATATATTTGTACACTACTCTGCTATAAAGCAAGAAGGTTATAAGACTTTAAGTGAAGATCAAATAGTTGAATATGAACTATTAGAAACTGAAAAAGGACTACAAGCTATTAATGTAAAAGAAGTATCAAATACTACTGTAAAACAGTAGTATTTATTTTTTTGATATGATATAATTAAGATAGGAGATGATGATATGAAATATAATATTAGGGGAGAAAAAATTGATATAACTCCAGCAATAAGATCTTATATAGAAAACAAAATAGGTAAATTAGATAAATATTTTGAAGATACCCAAAATACTAGTGCTAATGTAGTTATTAAAATAAGAGGTAAAAAGCAAAAAATTGAAATAACTGTTCCGGCTGTTAATTATACTTTAAGAAGTGAAGAATCTCATGATGATTTATATGCTGCAATAGATCTTACAGTAGATAAGTTAGAAAGACAAATAAGAAAGAATAAAACAAAAATTAATTCAAGAATAAAAAAGAATATTATTTTAAATTTTGAAGCAGATTTAGAAGATAATTTTGAAGAAGATGATTTAAAAATAATAAAAAGAAAAAAAATAGATATGAAACCAATGAATGAAGAAGAAGCCATTCTTCAAATGAACATGTTAGCACATGAATTCTTTTTATTCAATAATATAGATACTGAAAGTATTTGTGTAATATATAAAAGAAAAGATGGAAATTATGGTATAATCGAAACAAATAAATAATATATTTAGAGAAAATAATTAATATTACTTCAATTATTTTCTTTTTTTTGTTACAATGTTATTTATAGGGAGATGATATATATGTTGAGTATTTTAAAAAAAATATTTGATAATGAATATAAAGAACTTAAAAGATTTAAACTTATTGCTGATGAAGTATTTGAACTTGAAGAAAAATATAAAAAAATGAGTGATAAACAACTTAAAGATACAACTTTAAAACTTAAAAAAAGGCTTGAAAAAGGAGAAACATTAGATGAATTAATACCTGATGCTTTTGCGTTAGTTAGAGAAGCAGCATACAGAGTTATTGGCGAAAAACCTTATTATGTACAGGTATTAGGTGCTCTTTCAATACATTTTGGAAATATATCTGAAATGAAAACTGGTGAGGGGAAAACATTAACATGTGTTATGCCGGCATATTTAAATGCACTTTCTGGTAAAGGTGTTCATGTTGTTACAGTAAATGAATATTTAGCAAGTCGTGATGCAAACTGGATGGGGCAGATATTTGAATTTCTAGGTATGAGTGTTGCAGTTAATTTAAGACAAATGAGTCCTAAAGAGAAAAAAGAAGCTTATATGTGTGATATTTTATATTCTACTAATAATGAGTTAGGATTTGATTATTTAAGAGATAATATGGTTGTAAGAGCAGATGATAGAGTTCAAAGACCACTTAATTTTGCAATAATAGATGAAGTGGATTCTGTATTAATAGATGAGGCAAGAACACCACTTATAATTTCAGGTGGAGTTATGAAATCAGCTAATCTTTATAAAGATTCAGATCGTTTTGTAAAATCTTTAAAAGAAAACGAAGATTATACAATTGATGAAAAAACAAAAGATATAACATTAACTGATGAGGGAACTCAAAAAGGTGAAAGATATTTTAGAATAAATAATTTATATGATATTGAACATTCTGCTTTAGTTCATCATATAAATCAAGCTTTAAAAGCTAATTATACAATGAAAAATGATGTTGATTATGTAGTTCAAGAAGGACAAGTTGTTATTGTAGATCAATTTACAGGAAGACTTATGCCTGGTCGTGCTTTTTCAGATGGATTACACCAAGCTATAGAAGCTAAGGAAAATGTA
The DNA here is from genome assembly GCA_964402155.1 of uncultured Muribaculaceae bacterium. GTDB lineage: Bacteria > Bacillota_I > Bacilli_A > RF39 > UBA660 > Aphodocola. The sequence goes on from CAYOAY010000043.1 coordinate 4,073, forward strand.
GAAATAGAAGAAGAAACAAAAACTCTTGCAACTATAACTTTTCAAAATTACTTTAGAATGTATGAAAAGCTTTCTGGAATGACTGGAACTGCTAAAACAGAAGAAGAAGAATTTAGGAATATATATAATATGTTTGTTATACAAATACCTACTAATTTACCAGTTATAAGAGAAGATGCATCAGATTTAATTTATTCTACAAAGGCAGAAAAATATAAAGCTATTGTAAATGAAATAAAGAAAAGACATGATGCTGGACAACCAGTTTTAGTTGGTACTATAGCGATTGAAACAAGTGAAATAGTAAGTAGTTTACTTAAAAAAGCAAAAATAAAACATGAAATATTAAATGCTAAAAATCATGCTAGAGAAGCAGAAATTATTGCAAAAGCAGGAGAAAAAGGATCTGTTACAATAGCTACTAATATGGCAGGACGTGGAACGGATATAAAATTAGGAGAAGGCGTTAAAGAATTAGGTGGTTTATGTGTAATAGGTACTGAAAGACATGAATCAAGACGTATAGATAACCAGTTAAGGGGTCGTTCAGGACGTCAAGGAGATCCAGGTTATAGTCAGTTTTTTGTATCATTTGAAGATGATTTAATGGTAAGATTTGGAACTGATAGATTTAAATCAATTTTAGAAATGGCAGGTTTAGATAGTGAAAGAAATATGCGTAGCAAAACTATTACTAGATCTGTTGAAACAGCTCAAAAAAGAGTTGAAGGAAATAATTTTGATGCACGTAAACATTTATTACAATATGATGATGTTATGGGTAGACACCGCGAAATAATGTATGCTAAAAGAAATGAAATATTAGATAATGAAGATATACATGATAATGTTGTTAATACAATTAAAGAACATATTGATATGATGGTAAGAAGACACACCGACGAGCGTGGTGTAATAATAGAAGAAAATTGTAACGAAATAATAGAATATGTTAATGAAAATTTACTTAAAAATTCTAATTTGAAATTATCTGAAATTTTAAATAAAGATATTTCTGAAATAATTAATATTATAGAAAATAAAGTTATTGTTGAATATGAAAACAAGGTAAAAGAATTACCTATTGAAATAAGAAATGATTTTGAAAAAGCTATAAGTTTGCAAGTAATTGATAGATATTGGATGGAGCATATTAATACTATGGATCATTTAAGAGAAAGTGTTTCTTTAAGAGGATATGCAAATGAAGATCCACTTCAAGCTTATGTAAGAGAAGGCTTTGAAATGTTTGATTTAATGCTTGATAATATAGGAAAAGATATAACATTATACTTATTAAAAGCAGAGATAAGACAAAATTTAGAAGTTAAACAGGTAAAAGGAAATGCAAATGATACAAAAGATTCAGTTTTAAAGAAAACTGTAAAAAATACAAAAAAAGTAGGAAGAAATGAACCTTGTCCATGTGGTTCTGGTAAGAAGTATAAACAATGTTGTGGTAAATAGCTTATTTTATAAGGGTTTATGAGTTTGAAAAAAGTTAAAAATTATCAAAAAACTGTGCACAAAACTCAATTTGTGCACAATTTGTGCTCATAATTAAGAAAATTACGTGCACAAATCACAAAAAGCCTTATTTTATAAGGACTAAATATATGTGCACATCAAATTGAAGCTAGCATTCGTGCTGCTTTTTTCTTTTCTAAAATCAATTTAGAGGAGGAATTTTTTTGGCAAAAGTAAATGTAACAAAAAGGGGAAATTTACAATTTACATTAAATTTACTATAATAATTGTTAATGTCAATATAATTTTGTACAAAAAGTGGAAAATAAGCGTGTACAAAAAGTGGAATATGTATGATACTAGGAATGGTACCTATTTTTTGTATTTATTATCATCTAAATGCTGCAATTTATCCTTAATACGATACGATGTACCCTTTATATTAATTACATGAGAATGATGTAATAAACGATCTAATATGGCATTAGCTAATACATTATCACTAAATACATCTCCCCACTTATTAAATGTTTGATTTGTTGTAATTATAGTAGAATGTTTTTCATATCTTTTTGCTATTAACTGAAAGAATAAATTTGCTCCTTGTTTATCTACTGGTAAATATCCTATTTCATTTATTATTAATAATTCATATCTACAAAAATGTTTAATTCTTGATTCTAACTTATTTTCAAAATGTGCTTTATTTAACTGTGTAATAAGATCATGACAACTTATAAAATATACTGAATATCTTTTCTTTGCTGCTGTTATACATATGGAAGTTGCCAAGTGTGTCTTACCGACACCACTTGGACCTACAAACAATATGTTTTCGTGTTTAGTTAAAAAACCTAAATTATTTAATTCTGCTATTTCTTGTTTATTTATTGATGGTTGATAATCAAAATCAAAATCTTCTATTTCTTTTTTGTATGGAAATGCTGAAACTGTTATTTGTATCTGACTAGCTCTTTCATTTCTATATTCTATTTCTTTATTCGTCAAATCTAACAATGCCTCAGTTAGTGACTTATTATTTTTAGTTGCTGTATCAACATAGTTAGGATAATAGTCTTTCATTTTATCCAATTTTAACATTTCAAAATTAGTTAATAGTTTATTATAATCATTCATTGTTTTTTACCTCCAAATTTACTTCTAAATCAATTTCTAATTTACTTAATATCTCATTTATTTCTGTTAATCTATAAATACTTTTATTAAGTCTTTTATCATTTAATTTATACATATAATTAAATACTAATTCTATTAATTTATTTGCTTTTTTTATTTCTTTCAAAATCTTATTATTACTCATTTTAAGTTTTATTCCTTTCTATTTTGTTATTTTATTTAATAATTCAAGATTATGTTTAGCTAAAGTATCAATTTCTTCCTGTGATTTATTATATATACTAGAAGAAAGACCTTCAACATAATCATCATTTGTATAATTTATTTTTTTATCACTAATTTCGTGAATTTTTATTAAATTTTTGTTATAATACACGTAAAGTTTATTATCAACTTCTTTTATTTTTAAAGTTGTGTTAATATACTTTTTAGGTACTGAATATTTACATCCTTTATAATGAAATAACATAGTATTTTGAACTTTAACGGCAATTAATGAATCTAAATACTGATTTATTATTATTTCATTTGGTAATGGTTGTAAGTATTCTTTTTCTTTTTCAAATAATACAACAGGTGGCATATTAGTAGATTGATTAACTTCTTTATTGATTTCTTTATTTAATCTTTTTATTATTTGAATTAATTCATTTTCATCACTAAATTCATAATCGTATGGAAGTAACCAAGTCATAAATCTATTACAAGATTCATCTTTACCTTTTGTTTCTGGTGAATTGACTTTACAATGTTTAGGTGTGAAGCCCATATCTTTACTAAATGTTTTAAAATCACTTGTAAAATCATGTTGTGAATAATTAATAATAGACGACATATTATCAGTTAAACATTCTTTTGGTATACCTCCTATTATCTGAAATGTCTCAATTAAACATCTTTCTACATTTTCTAAAGTCATAAATTTACTATAAATAAATGTATGAAATCTAGAAGCACCAAGCGTTGTAGAGAAGATATAAAATTCGATTATTTCTTCATTTTTTGTATGTAATTTAATTGGTCCCTTCCAATCAAATTGAAGTTGAAAGCCATAATCTGTTTCAAATAACACATGAGCAGTTTTATTTTTATTAAATATTATTTCATTATTCTTATTAACATATTTATTAAAGTTAGAATATGCACCAATATTTTCATCTATATTCATTTGTAAAAATTTATAAACTGCTTTTTTTGTAGTACCTGGTATGTTACATTTTTCTTTAATGATATTAATATATTTATCTAAAGAAGAATGTTTTTCTAGTTGTATTTTATTTTCAATTCCATTGTATTTCTTCTTAGCTGTTCTTCTATCAATACCATATATTCTTCCTAGTTCTGAATAATTAGGTTTCATATTTAATGTTTCCAAGCATGTGCTAGCTCCTTTCAAATTAGCCATTCTTTTTCTCACCTCCATTTCTGGAGATAGTATATCAAAAAAGAATGTACCTTGTAGATATTTTTATGTACAATTTTGTACATTTTTATTTTCCACTTTTTGTACATTCTTATAGTATCATTAACAGTAATTTTAAGAAATAATATAAAAATATATCAAATAATCCCATTAAATATAGTATGTCAAGTATTTAATTGGAATTTTTTCATGTCTTTATCCTGCAAAAAAGTCACCATCTATTTACAAAGTCTAGGAAGAATGCTATAATTTCCTAGAGAAAGGAAAAGTGGTGTTTATGAATTTTAAAACAAAAATCATAGAATTAGCAGAAAAATTTAATGGATATATTACTACAAAAGAAGTATCTAAAAATGATATTCCTAAGATTTATTTAACCCAACTAGTTGATGAAAAAAAATTAATAAGAATTAGCAGAGGTCTTTACATGTTGCCTGATTGTTTTGAGGATGAGTATTATAGATTTCAAGTAATTACAAATTATTCGGTTTTTTCTTTAGAAACAGCATTATATTTGCATAATTATAGTGATAGAGTACCAACAGTTTATAATATTACTGTTCCCAGAAATTATAATGGATATTTATCAAAAGAAAAAAATGTTAAATTATCTTACGTAAAAGAAGAATTATTAAATCTTGGTATTACTGAAATTGAATCACCATTAGGCCAAAAAATTAAAGTATATGATTTAGAAAGAACAATTTGCGATATTATAAAATTTAAAAGTAAAGTAGATCCTGAAATTTTTTCAAAAGCATTAAAACAATATGTAAAATCAAAAGATAAAAATCTTAATAATCTTATTATTTATGCTAGAAAATTAAATGTAGAGGATGAAGTTAGAAAATATATGGAGGTAATGTTATAATGAATTCTGATAAAATTAGAAATATAATTTCTAAAAAAGCTAAAGGTGATAGTACGATATCTGCTCAATTATATCAAATGTTCTTTTTTGAAAGAATATTGGATAGAATATCAAAGAGTAAGTACAAATATAATATCATATTAAAAGGTGGATTATTATTATCGTCTATTATTGGTGAAGATATGAGAACAACAAAAGATATGGATGCAACATTAAAAAGCATACCTTTAGAAAAAGATAATATTATGTCTATTATGACAGAAATTTTAAATATTGATGTAAATGATAATATTAATTTTGAAATAATTGATATAAAAGATATTCGTGAAGAAGATGAATACGGTGGATTTAAAATTAATGTTGTTGGTAAACTTGAAAAATTAAGAGTTAATATGTTTATAGAATTAACAACAGGAGATAAAATAACACCAAGAGAAACAGAATTTAATTATAATTTCATTTTTGAAGATAGTAAAATACCTATTCTAGCATATACAATCGAAACGGTTATAGCAGAAAAATTTGAAACTATTATTAGTAGAAATGTCACTACAACTAGATTAAAAGATTTTTATGATTTAGGGATTTTATTACATGATGAATATAAAAAGTATAATAAAGCAACCTTAGTTGAAGCAATAAAAAATACTTTTAAAAAGAGAGAAACTATTCTTGATATAGAAGAAATTAAAAAAACAGTCGAATTAATAAGAACTGATATAACGCTTAAAAATTCATGGATAAAATATCAAGAAAAATTTAGTTGGGCAAATAGAATATCATATAATTCTATAATAGAAAAAATAGAAGATTTAGTTTCATTATTAGAAGAAGAATTAGTGGCTGTATAGTTAATGATAAATTAGTATAGAAATGTACTAATTTTTTTGTTGATAAAAAAAGAAAGATGGGGATAGATTATCAATCTATATAGTGAAGTATTGAAACAAGCGAGTATTGTAGAAGTATTAAACTATTATGGATTAAAGTTAAATCATAATAAATTTCTGTGTCCTTTTCATAATGATAACAATCCTAGTATGGTTGCTAATCCTAAAAAGAATATTGCTACTTGTTTCTCGTGTGGAACAGGTGGCAATGCCATTTATTTTGTACAAAAATATGAAAAGCAAATTAATCATAATGATATATCAATCAACGAAGCTATTAGTAAAGTGGTAGAAATATGTAATTTAAATATTGATGTATCACATTTAAATAGAAAAAGGTATAATACAAAATATTCAGTTGCATCAAGAAAATATACTGATGAGGAAAAAAAGTTATTGGAAGTTAATGAGAATCTAAACAAATTATTTAGTTATAATTTATTGGTATCATGGTATTAGTATAGATATATAGACACGAAATTCTGTCCAATGTGGTATAATAAT
>CAYOAY010000044.1:0-10293 GCA_964402155.1 uncultured Muribaculaceae bacterium
TGATCTAAAGAAGACTTCAAAAATTAATTTTTTGAAGCCTTTTTACTATTTTTTTTAAAAATTATTTTACTAATTTTAATTTTTGTAATTTATAGTGCAAATTTAGACAATTTATATTTTACTATTTAATAAAGCATCAAAGCAAAAAAGTTGTAACCTAAAAATAAGCCGCAACTATCAAAATTTTAAATAAGCTATCAATCTTATTTACTATTCTTCCCCTTCTTCTCCATTTTGCTTTTCATATTTTACTAATACTTCACGAGGTTTAGACCCATTAGGTGGTCCTACAATTCCTCTTTCTTCTAATAAATCAATCATACGAGCTGCTCTATTATATCCTAAGCGATATTTTCTTTGTAAAAGTGATGCACTTGTCTTACCACTTTTAATTACAAAATCAACAATTTCATTATATAATGGATCATCATACTTATCATCTTTTTCATCATAAGAACTAGCACCTTGCACTTTATCAGTTAAATTAGTAAACTTTTCATCATATTTTGCTTTTTGTTGTTTAACAGTATAATCAATAACTCTTTGAATTTCTTCTTCAGATATAAACGAACCTTGTATTCTAGTTGGAGTACCTTCTCCCATAGGTAAAAATAACATATCACCTTTACCAATTAATTTTTCAGCTCCAGTCATATCTAAAATCGTTCTTGAATCTATTGATGATGATACAGTAAATGCAATACGAGATGGAATATTAGCCTTTACAACACCAGTTATAACATCAGTTGATGGTCTTTGTGTTGCAACAATTAAGTGTATTCCAGCAGCTCTTGCCATTTGAGTTATCCTCATTATAGAATCTTCAACTTCTTTAGCTGCAACAAGCATTAAGTCAGCAAGCTCATCAATTAAAACAACTATATATGGAAGCTTCTTTAAAGAAGTATCCCCAGCTTCTATTTTCTTTTCAATTAATTTATTATAACCCTCTATATTTTTAGTTCCACTTTCACTTAAAAGTTCATAACGTCTTTCCATTTCCTCTACTATTTTTTTAAGAGCAACAGAAGCCTTTTTAGGATCCGTTACAACTGGCGTTAATAAGTGAGGTGCACCATTATACATAGAAAGTTCAACCTTTTTAGGATCAACCATAACAAGTTTTACTTCATCTGGTTTAGCTCTCATTAAAATAGATGTAATAACAGAATTAACACAAACAGATTTACCCGATCCAGTTGCACCCGCTATTAAAAGATGCGGTGTTTTATTAACTTCCATCCATCTTGGGTTACCCATAATATCTTTACCTAATACTGCAAGAAGTTTACTATTTTCCTTTTCTTTTGGAATGGCTGCTAAAACTTCCCTTAATGAAACAGGCGTTGTAACTTTATTTGGAATATCAATTCCTATAGTACTTTTACCTGGTATTGGAGCTTGTATTCTAACATCTTTTGCAGCAAGTGCTAAAGCTATTTCCTTATTTAAACTAAGTATTTTATTTACCTTTGTACCTGACTTTATTTCAAGCTCATACTGAGTAACAGTAGGCCCAACATGAGCCTCAACAACTTTACCATTAATATCAAAATCTGTTAAAACCTGCTCTAATAATTTTATATTAGATGATATATTTTCTTCATTAGCCTTAGTATTAACTTTCTTTGGAATATTTAAAAGAGATAAAGGAGGAAGCTTATACTCACCCGATACTGGTTCATCAACACTTTCATCTTCTTCAACATTTACATGATTAAGATCATTTACACTAGATATAACCACTCTTTTATCTAATGTATCTTTACTATTATCATTACTATCCACACTATCATCATCTTCATTACTATCAGATGCTTCCTTATTTTTCTTTGGTTTAAAAAATAAAATAATACTTCTTAATATACTAGCAAAAGACAAATTAAATATTAACATGATACCAAAAAGCATAAATACAAAACATATAATCTTAGAACCTAATACATCAAATAAAAGTACAAAAAGGTATGAAAATAATGCACCAAGCACTCCTCCACCCTGAATAAAATTAACATCATTAAAGCCAGATACTATATTAGCTATCGTATCTTGAAATACAGCAGAACCAATATTAGTATCATACATTATATATTTAACATGCGACATAGATAAAGTTGCTATCGAAATAAGATAAAATCCAACTAATTTCTTCTTAAATAAATGTGGTTTTTCTCTAAAAATAAGTACATAACTTCCTACTAAAAGAAAATATACTAAACCCCAATTATAATAAGCACCAAATAAAAATATACCAAAATTACTTACCATTCTTCCAACAAATCCAGATCTTAAAAGACCCAAAATAGTTAAAACAATATATAAAATCCCAAATATTTCAACAGGAACTTTAGTTTTTTTCTTACTAGATGAAGATTTCTTTTTTGCTGCCATACTACCGCCTTCCTATCTTAGTTAATTATAACACGTAAAATAAAATATGTAAATTTAAGCATAAACAAACGTATACTATTTTTTACACACTTACTTATTTCTACTATAATTAAATAAATATTGTATTGCTATGCCACTATATTTACCATATGTATCACTAGCAAACTTTCTTATATTACCTTCCCCTTTAATACCATAATCTTTTTCCATTATTTTTTTAACCCAAGTATCTATAGGAAAAACATCATACTTCTGATAAGCAAAAAGTAAAATACAAGATGCAACTTTAGGGCCAATACCATTATTTTCCATTAATTTATTTAATGCATCATAAGTATTAAGTTCATAAAATATATTTAAATCTAATTCGTTATTATTTATCTTATCTATTATTGCCTTTAAATATTTATCTCTAAAACCAACTTTACAACTTCTAAATTCATCTAAACTAACATCTTTTAAATCCTTAGCTTCAGGAAATAAATAATATTCTTTATTATTAAAAATTACTTTCTTTCCATATTTTCTTGCTATAAGATTTAATGAATTAGCTATTTGATTAACACCATTATTAGCAGATATAATATATTCAATTATAGTCTCAAAAGGATCTTGTCTTATCATCTTAAGACCCAAAGAAAACAAAATAGGATCTTTTAATTTCTCATCTTTTTTAGTTAAAAAAGTAGTCATACTCTCATAATCATTATCCAAATCAAAATAATTTATTACTGTTTCTTCTAAATTATCTTCATTATTTGATGATACACATAAATAATTATTATCCATATAAACATTAATTACTCTATCTTTTAAAATAATATTAAAACTATTATCATCTTGTTTGAAAAATCTAAATATTTGTCCACATGTTATAGTATTTTCTAACTTAAACGGGTTATCAATTTTTATTTTTATCACTTGAAAACTCCTTATCCATAAATATATTAGAAATAATAAGTATAACAGTTCCTAACAAAATGCTTGCTATAACATCAGTTAAATAGTGTACACCAAAATATATTCTACTAATACTTATAAAAAATATCATCAAAGATAAAAATAATATTATAGGTTTTTTATACTTACCATTAACTTTTTTATGTACTAATAAAATTAACGTACCATAAAGTAATATAGCAGATATAGTATGTCCAGACGGATACGAAAAACCTGCTTGTTTAATCCATTTCCAAGAAGGTCTTACCCTTTTTATTATATGCTTTAAAACTTGCATTAAAATAACACCAATACTAACATTACACAAAACATATTTAAAATCAGATAATATTTTTCTTTTTGCAAATAAACCTATCAAAATAATAAGTACTAAAATTACACCAATAGTTGAACCTATATTAGTTATTACATATAAAACTTTAGTTAAAAAGTTATTTTCTAATTTAATGATATTATTAAAAAAACTTTCATCTAAAAAAGATGTTTTACCAGATATCACAAAAATAGTTAAAAACATAAATAAAATTAATAATATAGAAATAAAATAATACTCTTTTCTTACTTTTTTCATTACTTCTTACCTTTCATTTTTAATTCTTTTTTATTAGCTTCAAACATATTAGAACATTCCTCTTTTAAAAACTCTTGCGTTTTTAAAGACCAATTAGAAACAATACCCAATCTATTTTTCTTTTGCATTTCTTTAGTTCTTATTCTAATTTGAAACAAAGAATCATTAGATGTTAAAACATTAGTTATTAAAGTTTGATAACCATTATACTTTGGAGATGAAATCAAATCTTTATATGAATTAGGTATAGATGTACAAAAACCATGAACAACTCCAAGTGTTTTGTAGCAATCCTCTACATTTTCGGTTATCATTCTAATAGATACTAAATCATTTATATCTTCCAAAGATAAATTATTATAAAGTTCTGAATATATACCCCCTACGTTTTTAATTTTATAATTAGTTATTAAATCAACATTAATATCTTTTAATTTATTTTTAGCATTACTATCAATATATTTATAATCTTGCATATAAACATCATATAATTCTTTTCTTAATTCATAAATACTTAAAAACTCTTCTTTATTTAAAACATATAAACTTAAATCCTCTAACTCATCTTTAATTTCATATATACCAAGTATTCTAGCTAAATTAACATAAAAATCCATAGTTTCATGAGCTATCTGTTTTTGTTTATCATAACTTAAATAATCAAGTGTATACATATTATGAAGTCTATCTACTAATTTTATAGCAATTATTCTAGCATCAAGCGTAATGCCATTTAAAATCTTTTCATGCGTTTTTATTTCAGCTTGCTTTTTACTTATAAAATTAGTGCCTTTCATTTTAGTTACACCATCTACTAAAATTGCAATCGTATCACCAAATAAATTTCTAATTTCTTCTAAAGTATAATTAGTATCCTCAACAACATCATGTAAAATAGCTGCGCAAACAGTATCAGAATCAAACCCGGTTTCAGCTAAAACATAAGCAACATTCAAAGGATGAATTATAAAATTCTCTCCACTTAATCTTTTTTGATTAAAATGAGCCTTATTTGCAAAATCATAAGCCTTTAATATTTTTTGAGCCTCTAAAATATCATATTTTTTTCTAACAATATTAACAAAGCTCAGATAATCATTTTTAAATTTTTTAGATAATTCATTAAAATAAATTTCTTTTTCTAAAAACAAATAGATCACCTTCTTTTAAAAACTATAATACTACAAAACATTAAAAAAAGCACTATTTTTAAGTACTTTATTTTATTAAATCTTCAAATATTTTAAGAGCTAATTTTATAGTATCATGCTTTAAAGAACCATTTTGAGTATTTATAAAATCCCCTTTAATTAATTTAAAATTAAACTTATGTAAATTATTACTATCAATTATAACCGGATCTTTTTCCTCATCTCTATGATACTTTTCTATAAACTTTTTAGGAATAATACCATTATTTGCTATTACAGTATCTATTTTTCTTTTACCTAGATACTTATTTATTACTTTAACATGACTAGTTAATGTAAAATCATCAGTTTCTCCAGGCTGAGTAAACATATTACATACATAAAGTATTTTTCCCTTTGATTCATCAATTGCATCTATAACATCAGAACTTATTAAATTACATATCAAACTAGTATATAAACTTCCCATACTAAGAATTATCATATCTGCATTTTTTATATCATTAATAACAGAAGGACTAATTATAGGGGTATTCTTATAATAAATATCTCTTATTTTGCCATCATATTCAGTTATATTATGCTCCCCTTCAATAACACTTCCATCATCCATCTTTCCCATCAAAATTACGTTATCTTCTGTTAGTGGAATAACTTTACCCTTTATATTTAATACTTTAGATAAAGACTCTATTCCATCAGACATATTACCCGTAATATTACAAAGTGCAGTAAGAAGTAAATTACCAACAGTATGCCCATTTAAATCACTAGTAGTCTTAAAACGATACTCTAATAATTTTTCGAACAAAGGCTCAGTTTCAGACATAGCAGCTATTACCTTTCTTAAATCCCCTACAGCAGGAATATCAAATTCTTCTCTTAACTTACCAGTTGAGCTTCCATCATCACAAACAGAAACAACAACAGACATATCAACAGGAAACTGTTTTAACCCTCTAACTAAAGTAGACGTACCTGTTCCGCCACCTAATATAACTATTTTCTTATTCATTAAAATCTCCTTTCATATATGGATTATTTTTAAATTCATATTCTAATATAGTATCACTGCCATGACCCGGATAAATTTTTATATCTTTATCATATTTTTTTATTTTTGCAATACTTTCTAGCATTTCATTAACATTTCCACCTATAAGATCACACCTACCAATATTTTCTTTAAATAAAAAATCTCCTGTGAACATTATTTTATCTTCCTTAAAATAATATGATACAGCGTCTTCTTTATGACCTTTAGTATTTATTATCTCAAATTTAAATAATCCTATTATTTGGTGCTTTTTACTGTTATGATCAATTACTTTAATACCATATTCTTTTATAATATCATCTAATGCACCTACATGATCAAAATGATAATGAGTAATTAATACTGCAAGTACCTTTTTATTACCTATTAAATCTTTTATATCACTAAAATTATCTCCTGGATCTACTATTAAACATGTATTATTTCTTGATATTATATAACAATTTTCTTTTAAATACCCAGTTTCTATTTTTTCTACATTCATAATTAAAGCTCCTTAATTAATGCTTCATAAAGTAAATCAACTAAGTAATTACTAGATTCTAAACCATACTTATTCATTAATTTATCAAATACATCATCTGTTACATCTAAATTAAAATATTTAAATATAGATTCTTTTTTATTATCAAATTCACTTAAATAATTTCTAGTATAAGAATTATCAATTATTAAAAGTGGTAAATCTTCTATAAACTTCTTAAAGTTTTTAATAATAGTTTTTGTTGTTTTTACATACTTAAAAGACTCATTATCATAATCAGTAATTCTTAGTATATCAGGTATATTTATTTTTGATTTATCAAGTCTGTAATCAAATCTATCTTCTAATTTTATTCCATTTATTTTAAGTGCAGAAAGTTGTGCTATATCACCATCTTTAACTTTTGTTGGAATAATTTCTAAAATAATATATCTTTCTTCTTTTAAATTCATTTTAATCTTTCCCTTCTTTATCATAAGTATCTAAAAAGTTATATCTCTTACCCCTAGTTTTATAACATCTCATCATATCTAAATTAACATTTTCTGTAGCTCTAAAAATATTATAAGGAATAAACTTACTTTCTTTTTCTAAGCTTTCAATTAGTTTTTTTATTTCCAATCTTTTTGAGTTTTCATTATGTTCTAAAGAGTTTTCCAAAGTAAAACGACAAGCACAATTTAAGAATTTCAAGTCATTATAGCCTGCCCAGTTTTTTATATCTTTTTCTCTTACCAAATATAAAGGTCTAATTAGTTCCATATTATCAAAGTTATCACTATGAAGTTTTGGCATCATACCTTTTATTTCCCCACCATAAATAATACTTAAAAGTGTCGTTTCAATAACATCATCAAAATGGTGACCTAATGCTATTTTATTACATCCTAAAGCTTTTGCATAAGAATATAAGCACCCTCTTCTCATCCTAGCACACAAGTAACAGGAAGAGCCTTTATCTAAGTTATAAACACTATCAAATATATCTGAATCAAATATATTAATATCAATATTCATAAGTCTGGCATTTTCTTCTATTAATTTTCTATTTTCTTTGTTATAACCAGGATCCATAACTATGTATTTAGCTTCAAAGTTAACTTTACCATGCTTTTGTAATTCCTCTATACATTTAGCTAGCAAAAAAGAATCTTTACCACCAGAGATACATACTGCAACTCTATCACCTTCATTTATTAGTTTATAATCCCTTACAGCACGAGTAAACTCTCTCCATATTTCTTTTCTAAATCTAACTATTATACTTCGCTCTATTTCTTTATATTTTTCCATAAATACCTCGCATGATAATTGTATAATTATTGATATTTTAAGTCAATATAAAATAAATTATTATATTATGTAATTAAAAGCATAATATAATATAGAGGTGTGTATGAAACTTAAAAATTTAAAAATATTAGGAACCATATTAGCGTTTATATTTTGTTTTTTATTTCATTACCTATATGATATAATACCTTGCTTTATAACGAGCATAATATCTCCAGTAAACGAAAGTATAATGGAACATATGAAAATACTATTTAGTAGTATATTACTATCAGGTGTAATACAAAAAATAATAGTAATTAAAAACAAACTTAATTATAAAAATATATGCATATCAAATTATATAACAGCTATGCTTTCAATATTTATATTTCTAATATTATACATTCCAATATACATAAGTATAGGTGAAATACTTCCCCTAACAATTATAATAATGCTAATTACAATTATAATAACTCAAATAATAAGTATATATATAATAAAATATGTAAAAGATTTAAAGTTAGAAAATATAACTATTATACTAGTTATAATAACTTACTTAATATTTGCTTTATTAACATATAAACCCATAAAAATAGAATTATTCAAAGATCCAATAACCAAATCATATGGACTTAAAAACAGTTAATAACTACTTTAAGTTACTAACTGTTTTTTTAATAAATCCATTATTTAAAAATTTACATTCAATTAAATATATAAATGATACTATAAAACTACCTAAATTTGCTATTAACATATCATCCATAGTATCAGATACACCGGTTTCAATAGAATGCTGTACATTCATATTTAAAAAAGTATCAGCTCCATATTCTAAAAATTCCCAAAAAGATGCAATCATAAGTGTAAAACTAATTATAAATATAATATTAAATAACCTATTCTTATCATTATATACTTTAAACCAATTCATAATAATAAGAGCTAAAATACCAGTTAAAATACCAGATAAAAAATGAGCAAATAAATCATACCACCATATATATTTATATAAGTTAACAACACTTCCTAAAAAATGAGCTAAAATAATAAATACAATATATATAAACTCCATTTCACTATTTATTTTATCTTTAAATAACTTATTAACTATTTTAGGTATTAACAATACAAGAGTAACAGTTATATCAGATAATAATCTATCTGTTTTTCCAATATTAAAATCCCTAACAAAAAAACAAATAGATATTAATGATACTATAAATATTAACGCATTATTTATCTTTTTCAATATTATCACCCTGCTTTTTCTTATTAACAAAGTTATAAGCATCAATACACATTTGATTAATATCTTTTGTTGCTTTCCAGCCTAATTTCTCATAAGCATAAGATGCATCTGCATAACAAGAATCAATATCACCTAATCTTCTTTCTTTTATTTTATATTTTACTAATACATTATTTACTTTCATAAAAGTATTTACAAGTTGTAATACACTATAACCATTACCAGTTCCTAAATTATATGCATCACATTCATTATCTTTTAAAATCTTTTCTATAGCTTTAACATGTCCTTTAGCTAAATCAACAACATGAATATAATCCCTAACACCTGTTCCATCAACAGTATCATAATCATCACCAAAAACCCCTAAACAATCTAATTCTTTAGTAGCTACTTTAATTATATAAGGCATTAAATTATTTGGTATTCCGTTAGGATCTTCTCCTATTAATCCAGATTCATGTGCTCCTATTGGATTAAAATACCTAAGTATAGCTATAGACCAGCTATTATCTGAAGCATATAAATCACGAAGTATATTTTCAATCATCAATTTTGTTGTTCCATATGGATTTGTAGTTGATAGTGGAAAATCTTCTTTAATAGGTAATTTTTTAGGCTTACCATATACTGTTGCAGAAGATGAAAATACTATTTTTTTGCAGTTAAACTCATTCATAATCTCAAGTAAACTTAAAGTACTATCTATATTGTTCTTATAATACATTAAAGGTTTTAAAACAGACTCACCAACAGCTTTATACCCCGCAAAATGAATTACTGCATCTATATTATTTTCGCTAAATATTTTCCTTAATGCTTCTTTATCACATACATCATTTTCATAAAACTTAACTTTTTTATTAGTTATCTTTTCAATAAAATATACAACTTCCTTTTTAGAATTAGATAAATTATCAATTATTATTACTTCATAACCTGAATTTAAAAGTTCAACGCACGTATGACTTCCAATATAACCTGTTCCTCCTGTTACTAATACGTTCATTATCATCAATTCCTTTCTAAACTATTATATATTTTAATTATATCACGTATAAAAAAAGAAATAAAGAATCCATATTAATTCCCAGTAAAATAGAATGAATTTTCTTCGCAATAATTTTTTGTTATAATTATTATAAG
>CAYOAY010000045.1:0-10029 GCA_964402155.1 uncultured Muribaculaceae bacterium
GGTGCTCTAACCAACTGAGCTAAGCATCCAAAACATATATATCAGAACGTATATAAATATATCAATTATTTTAACAATTGTCAAGTAAGTTCTACGATTTTTTATCAATCTCTTTAATTTTTTCACTAATCCACTTAGGTAAAGATAATTTAAGTAAATAAAATCCAAATACTGATTCTTTAATTTTACCCTTTTTTCTTATAACAAAATTATTATTAGCATCCTTAGCTGATAATCTTAATTGATTATTTTTATTAGACATATCTATTATTCTAACATTTATAATATCACCTATATTAACTAATTCTTCTATATCCTTAACAAAACAATCACATAATTCAGATATATGAACAAGCCCACTATATTCATCATTAAGTGATACAAAAACGCCATACTTTTCTATTGCTGTTACTCTAGCTTTATATATACCATTTTGCTCAAATTTAGACATAATATGCACCTTCTATGACAATTATATCAAATTTATCTTTATTTAACTAGCTTTACTTTATTTTATAAGTACTGTATAATTATCAAGGTGAGATGAAAATGAATAAAATTGAGGATAAAATAAAAAATGTTTTAGAAAAAGTAAGACCATATCTAAATGGTGATGGTGGAGATGTTAGCTTTGTAAAATATAAAGATGGTATTTGTTATGTAAAACTTACTGGTGCATGCGAAGGGTGCATGTTCGCTGATATGACAATCCAAAATACAGTAGAAGAAATATTAATTTCTGAAATCCCAGAAATAATTAGAGTTGAAAACATTAAAGAAGACTAATATCTTCTTTTTATTATCCAATCAATACCAGGAATATATGTATTATAAAGATTAGTCAAATAATTATAAACATAAGCTAAAAACTTTTCATATAAATCAGATTTTAAGATTACCTTTTCTATTAATTTTTCATTTAAATTATTATTTATTATATCATCATACATATCAAAAAAATAAGAAGGATATAATAATCTACCATAAAATAATAAAGCTTCTTTATAACTTAGATAATTATTTTGAAAGTATTCATTTAGCAATTTATATACATCTTCGTTATTAAAGAAAGCAGATTTTATATACTCTGATGCATCTCTTACTCTATAATCATATATAAAACTATTTGGATGATATAGTTCATATAAATTCCCTTTACTATTTATTCTTTTATGAGATACACACTTATATGTTATATCATTTAAATTTAATACTTCTCTTACATAAATAATTGCATTTTCAGCAAGTCCTATATAATAATTGGCATAACTAGATAAATTAGGATATTTAGCACCTATTTCATTAATTTGTGACTCAAAATAATCATTCTTTATCTGCCATAATGTAATCCAGTCTGTTCTATTTAAAATATCATCACACTTAATATTGATACTATTATTATTTATATAACATATATTAGGTAATGTAATTTTTGCTTCTTTATTAATTGATACTTCTAGTAATATATAAGAAATATTATTAACATATGTTAAAATTTTATTTTCTTTATTTAAAATAATCTCATGTACAAATATATCATTGTTAATCATTTCCTTATTTAATTTATATAAAGATTCTATATCTTCAATTGGTCTATTAAATGGTTCAAATAAATACTTAGTATTAAAACACTCAAAAAAATATTTATCATCCTTATGAATTATTTCTTTAATTTGTAAACCATAATAATATATAATTGCATTTTTCATAATAAATCTCCTAGTAAATAATATGAAAAAACAGATAAATTTATTTATCTGTTTTATTATTTTGCTTCTTCAACAGCTCTTGTTTCACGAATTACAGTTACCTTTACTGTTCCAGGATATTGCATTTCTTTTTCTATTCTTTCTTTAATATCTCTAGCTGTTTTATAGCTTGCTATATCATCTACTTTTTCTGGTTCAACAACTACTCTAAGTTCCCTTCCTGCCTGCATTGCATAAGCTTTTTCAACACCAGGAAAATCCTTAGCGATAGATTCTAGTTGTTCTAATCTTTTAACATAATTTTCTAATGAGTCATTACGAGCACCAGGCCTTGCAGCAGATAAACTATCTGCTATAGCAACTAAAACTGATATGATATTATTAGGTTCCTTATTACCATGATGAGATTCTATTGCATTTAACACAATTTTATCTTCACCATATTTCTTAGCTAAATCAGTTCCTATTTCAACATGACTTCCCTCAACTTCAAAATCTATTGCTTTACCAATATCATGAAGAAGTCCTGCTCTTTTAGCAAGTGCAACATTTTCACCTAATTCTGATGCTAAAATTCCAGAAAGATGAGCTACTTCTTTAGAATGTGTAAGAGCATTTTGACCATAACTAGTTCTAAAATTTAGCTTTCCAAGTATTGTAACAAGCTCCGGTTCAAGTTTAGTAATACCAAGATCAAATATAGCTTCTTCACCATATTCTCGTATTTTTATATTTAACTCTTTACATATCTTATCATATACTTCTTCAATTCTAGATGGATGAATTCTTCCATCTTTAATTAAAGTTTCTATAGTTTGTTTTGCAATTTCTCTTCTTAAAGGATCAAAACTTGATAAAACAATCGCTTCAGGCGTATCATCAATTATTAAGTCAACCCCTGTTACAGCTTCTATTGTCCTTATATTTCTTCCTTCTCTTCCTATAATTCTTCCTTTCATGTCATCATTTGGAAGAGTAACTACAGATACTGTTTGTTCATTAGTTACATCTGATGCATATTTTTGCATAGCATCAACTAATAAGTTCTTGGCTTTCTTATCCACTTCTATTTTAGCTTCTGCTTCTTTTTCTTTTATATATAAAGCTATTTCTTTACTCATTGAAGCCTCAACTTGCTTCATTATTTCTTCTTTTGCGTGTTTCTTTGAAAAACCAGATATTTTTTCTAATTTTTCTATTTGTTCTTTGATTATATTTTCTGCTTTTTCTTCTAATTTTTGAATGTCTTTTTGTTTTTTTAATATATCATTTTCTTTTTGATTAAGCATTTGTTCACGACTTTGAAGTAAATTATCACGTCTATCTATGTTATTTTCACGTTGTAATATTCTTTCTTCATTTTCTTTTAACTCTTGCTTTTTTTCTTTAATTTCTTTATCAGTTTCTAATTTTAATTTATAAGATTCTTCCTTTGCTTCAAGTAAGGCATCACGCTTTGCCTTTTCAGCATCTTTCTTTGCTTTTTCAATAATATTTAAAGCACTTTTTTCTTCACTTTTTTTCTTAAGCATTGTAATAACAAAAGTTATTATTGCCCCAACAAATAATCCAAGTATTAGAAGTAAAACAGAAACAAGTATGTTTTCCACTATTTACCTCTCTTTCTTTTAATGCACTTTTTATAATGCATACAATTATATTTTAAAGTTAATCTAATATATTGTCAAGGCACTTATTTTAAGAAATATTATCAATTAATGTTTTAATATACTTTAGTTTACAAAAAAATATATTTTTTTAATAAAACTTTTTATTTCTTTTTTATATATAAATTTTCTTCATGAATAGTTTTTCCTCCTAATTTAACAATAGCTTTTCCTACCTTTTCATCTTTCTTATATTTCTTTTTCTTTTTTATTTTATAGCTGATAGTTATTAACTCTTTTTCAGAGTCCGTTATAGGATAATAATAATCATCTATAGCATATATTTTTTTATTTTTCAAATTCATATTATCTTTATCAAATACTTTTACCATACTATAATTATTAAATCCATATTCATATAATTCTTTATGATCTTTAAAATCATTTCCATCATTTAAAGTTACCACAATTAAATTTAAATTATCTTTACTTGCAGATGTAACAAGCGTTCTTTTTGCCTTATCAGTATAACCAGTTTTTCCACCTGTTGTATACTTATATGTATATAAAAGCTTATTTTTATTAGTCCAAACATAAGTTTTTTCATCCGTTTTAACTATATGCTTTTTACAACCTGTAATTTCTCTAAATTTTTTATAGCTATTAGCATAACGCATTAAAAGAGCCATATCATATGCTGTTGAATAATTTTTATTTTTTTCATCTAATCCATGTGGATTAGAAAATACTGTGTTTTTCATACCTATTTCTTTAGCTTTTTTATTCATTTTTTTAACAAATTTATCTTCTTTACCTAAAAATTCTGAGATCATAAGTGCAGCATCATTACCACTTTGCATTAAAAGACCATATACCATATCTTCTAATTTCATTTTTTCACCAATACTTAAATATATATTAGAACCATAACTTTCTAAAACTTTATCTGTTACTTTAACAGTTTTATTTAGTTTTTTAGATTCTATTGCTATTACAGAAGTCATTATTTTAGTTGTTGATGCTATTAGTTTTTTACTATTCATATTTTTAGATAGTAATACCCTTTTAGTATCTTCTTCCATTAAGACATAAGATGATGCACTACTAGCTAGTGCAAAACATTTATCTATACTAATAAAAAATAAAATGCAAAATAATAATATTTTTTTCAATTTAAATCACCTATTTAAATGTATGAAAAAAAAGTCATTTTTTGACTTTTTATTACTTTCTTTTACTTAGATAATAATTCACATATTATATTACTTAATTCTGTTGGATTATCAACAGGCAAACCTTCTATTAATCTTGCTTCATTATATAAAACTTTAGTATATTTTTTTA
The DNA here is from genome assembly GCA_964402155.1 of uncultured Muribaculaceae bacterium. Taxonomy (GTDB): domain Bacteria; phylum Bacillota_I; class Bacilli_A; order RF39; family UBA660; genus Aphodocola. The sequence continues at coordinate 4,661 of CAYOAY010000045.1, forward strand.
ATGTTTCTTTATCACTTTCATATAATTCTTTTAATTTTTTTGCAATTTCATGATTTTCATTTACCTCAAGTACCAATTTTGCACTAGTTTTTTCATCAAATGGCATAGCATTCATTACTTTTTGCATTTCAACTGTTATATTTCCACTACTTGTTAAACAAATAGGATGTTTTTTTAACTTATTTGTATATCTTATTTCTTCAACATCACTACTTAATTCAGCTTTCATAAAGTTAAACATTTCTTTATTTTCTTCATTTTTCTTTTTTAACTTTTCTTTTTCTTCATCACTAGATAAATCAAAATCATTAGATGAAATATTAACAAACTTTTTATTATCATATTTATCTAACATTTTAAGAACAAATTCATCTACATAATCAGTTAAATATAAAACTTCTTTTTCTTTATCTTTCAAATTTTCAACCACCGGCATCATATCTATCTTATCTATAGTTTCACCACAAGCATAATAAATAGTATCATCATCCCTCATTTTTGATACATATTCTCTTAAAGTAATATTTTTCTTTTCTTTTGATGAATAAAATATTACTAAATCCTTTAAATCATCTTTTTTAGCACCATAATTATCATAAATACCATACTTTATATTAACACCAAATGTTTTAAAAAATAATTCATAATCTTCTCTTTTTTCTTCTAACATATTAGTTAATTCTTTTAAAATCTTCTTTTCAATATTTTTTGCAATTATACTTAGTTGTTTGCTTTTTTGTAATATTTCTCTTGATATATTTAGTGATAAATCAGGTGAATCAACAACTCCTTTTACAAAGCTTAAATAATCTGGAAGTAAATCTTCACATTTATCCATTATAAGTACTCCATTTGAATACAACTCTAATCCCTTTTTATATTCTTTTGAATAAAAATCATATGGTATTTTACTTGGAATAAATAAAAGTGCATCATAACTTACTAATCCCTCAGCCTTAGTATGAATTACTTTAAGAGGTTTTTCATAATCAAAGAACTTTTCTTGATAAAAATTATTATACTCATCTTCTTTAACTTTGTTTTTATTCTTCTTCCATAACGGAATCATACTATTTATTGGATCACTTAACTTATTTTCATCTTTATTCTCCATTTTAATAGGATATGTAACATAATTAGAATATTTCTTTACTAAACTTTGTATCTTATATTCTTCTAAAAAATCATCATATATATCATCTTTATTATTTTCTTTAATATGTAAAATTATTTTTGTCCCATTTTCCTTTTTATCACATTCAGTAATTTCATATCCATCAGTACCACTATATATCCATTTATAAGAACTATTTGATCCAGCTTTTTTACTTTCTACCGTAACTTTATCAGCTACCATAAAACTTGAATAAAAACCTACTCCAAATTGTCCTATAATATTAATTTTATCTTTTTTAGTTAATCCTTCTTTAAATGCAAGTGAACCACTTTTGGCAATAGTACCCAAATTTTCTTTTAGTTCATCTTTATCCATACCAATACCATTATCTTCTATAATAAGTAATCTTTTATCTTTATTAATACTTAATTTAATTAATAATTTTTTCTTATCAACCCTTAAATTTTTATTAGTTAATGACTCATAATAAAGTTTATCTAATGCATCATTACAATTAGATATCAACTCTCTTAAAAATATTTCCTTATTAGTATAAACCTTATTAATCATTAAATCTAATAATTTTTTAGATTCAGCTTTAAATTGTCCTTTAGACATATTATCATCTCCCTATCAACATTACAATTATAGTATCTTAAATTAGCACTGTCAAGTAGTTAGTGCTAATTAATTTATTAAAAATCATTAAAAAATACAAGCTAATATTAACTTGTATTTAATATAATCCATGAAGTTTTGATATATCTTCTCCAGATAATTCTTCTACTTTCCACATACCAGCTTTTTTTGTTAAAGAAAGTTCTATAGTATGTGTTGTTGTATCAGTTACTTTTTGCATTTCATCTATTTTATAATCCATATATTTTTCTTCTGAAAAGTTTCCACTATCATCATTAAACTTTTCCGGATTGTTTTTTAATTCTTCTTCCGCTTTTAATACTGCGCTTCTGTAATTTAATACAGTAAGCTCTACAGTTACTGTTGCAGTATCATCTTGTTCATTAGTATCTTTTATTACATAAGCAAACTGATCATACTGCTTTTCCATTAATTCTTGATATTTTTCTTTAGATGTATCTTTTAAATCTTCATTTTCTATTGTATCTTTAAGCTGAGTTATTATATCATCATCTTTAGAACGATACTTTTCAAAGAAAGTTTCAACAGCTTCATCAGGCTTATTATCATTAATACTACAACTACAACCAGTAAAAAGTATAATTGCACATAAAATTACTAATATCTTCTTCATAAAATTTCCTCCTTCTTTTATTATATTGTCAAATAAAATTAATTCTATACTATTTTTTTAAAACTTTAATTAATGATTTTAACTTATAAATTATTTCTAAATTTATACCTAATACATTATCTTTTAATTCATAATATGCCTTTTTCATATCATTTTCAGCTTTATTAAAACATTCTAAATACATATATTTTATTTCATCTTCTTGATTCTTATTAAAAACATCATCTAAATACTTTTCAATTTTCTTTATAACTATCATTTCTTTTCTTGTATAATTATTTTTAAAATTAGCTTTTTTTAATACCGTATATTTTATATTTTCCACTTTCATATCAAAGGATGAAGATACAACATCATCTTCTTCATCAAATAACAATTTACTTTTTCCAATTACATACCCTTCCTTATTAAATTCAATAACCAAACAAGAAAAGTTACTACACAAAATACATGCATAATCAATAACTTCAACTAAATGATTACTAAATGTTTGACACTTTCCATATATTTTATTTAAAAATTCTTTATCTACTTTAACATCATAATTTATAAAGTCATATAAACATCTATCAGATATTTTAAAAGATGAAATAACTTTAATATGCTCTATATTATCTTTTTTATCCCATTCATAAAATTCATAAGGATTTTTTTTAAAATTAACTAAAATATCATATACATTTTTCATTTTTTTCTCCTTTTCTTAAAATCCATATATTTAATAAAATAAAGCCTACTACAAAATAATAAAATTCTTTTAAATTAAATAAAAATATCATATATTCTTTAAAATTATACCCAAAACTAAATAAATTTATGTATAAAATAATTGTTGAAAAACCAATTACAGTTAATATAAAACCTATAATAAATAAAATCAATTACATCACCTATTAAATAATATTTATTTAATTATATATTTTGCATAATTTGTATATAATGTAGTAAATAAAGAAAGGATAAACATATGAATATAAAAGAAATTTTAAAATATATAATTTTAGGTATTATTCAAGGTTTTACAGAACCTATTCCCATATCTTCAAGTGGTCATTTACTTATTATTAAAAGACTTTTAAATACAAATGAATTTAATGATATAAACTTTGAAATAATAGTTAATTTTGGTTCTTTTTTAGCTATCTTATTTTTATATAAAAAAAATATATTTAAAATAATTAAAGACTTTATAAACTATATTAAAACAAAAGAAAATAAGTATAAAGATAACTATAAATATGCCATTTTAATTACTATTGCAACAATTCCAGCTGGTATTTTAGGGCTTATATTTAAAGATAAAATAGATTATATATCTAATAATATAAAACTAATTGGAATAGCTCTTTTAATAACTTCTTTTGCTTTATTTTTAATTAAAAATGAAATAGGATATAAAGATAAAAATAAAATTAATTATAAAGATGCAATTTTCATTGGATTATTTCAAGCTATTGCTCTTTTACCAGGTATTTCAAGAAGTGCATCTACTATTGTAGGCGGTATGATTTGTAATTTTAAAAAAAATGTTGCTGTTGACTTTTCATTTATGCTTTATTTACCAATAAGCATAGCTACATTTATACTTGGAGTTAAAGACTTAATTAATATGCCAAATATGAATAGTTTAATATTTTTCTACCTTATAGGTATGATATTTAGTTTTATATTTACATATTTAAGTGCTAAATGGTTTTTAAACATAGTAAAAAAAGGAAAATTAATATATTTTTCCCTTTACTGTTTAATTATAGGTATATTAGTAGTCTTATTTTTAAACTAATTATATTAAAATACCAATAACTAAAACTATAATTAATAAAATTATACTTACAGCCACTTTAATCATAACATTTTTCTTTTCTTTTTCATTTAAATCATTCATTTATATCCTCCTACTATGTTTATAATATCATAATTAGATTATATATCCAAAAGAAATTTTTCTAACCCCATATTTTTATCAATTTTCCCACTTTTAATATCATAGTCTAATTGATGAAGTTTTTTTAGTACATTTTCTAAAGAACTTAGAGAATAATAATTATCAATTGCAAGTTTAACTCTATAAGGATGTACTTTTAAGACATCAGCTATTTCATTTTGCATTATATTTTGTTTACCTAAAAGTTTTACTTGATATATCAAAGTAAATTGATTAGCTAAAAGAGAAATTATTTTTATTGGTTCTTCATTTAATCTTTTAAGGTCATAATAACATTCAAACATTTTTTTATAATCTTTATTCATAATACCATCTATAAAATCAAATATATTATCTTTAAAAGCTTTAGAACTAATATTATCTATATCCTCTTTAGTTATTTGTTTTAAATCATCCTTATAAATAACCATCTTATTTATTTCACTTATTATAATGTCTATATTTTTTCCAACATAATTAACAAAATAATTAGCTGTTTTAAAATCTATTATTTTATCATTATTTTTAAACTCTTCAATAACAAAACTCTCTAACTTTTTTTCATCAGCTACTGTTTTAAATATTACTTTAGCCTTTTCTTTTAATAGCTTTACTATTTTTTTTCTTTCATCTAATTTTTCTGCAATAACACTTAAAATTATAGTATTTTCATATTCATTTGAATTTAAATACCTAGTTAAATATTCTATATCATGGACTACGTTAGTATTTTGACTAGTTAAAAAGTTAGCATTTTCACCTACTACTACTTTCTTTTCATTAAATATAGACATACAAGATGCATCATTTAAAAGTAAACTTACATTATAAATTGATAAATCAAAATTTACTACGTCTTTAAAATTATCAGTAATTTTTTTAATTTCTTTATTTACTAAAGTATAATTAGATCCATATATTAAGTAAATATAATTCATATTTATCACCAAATTAATTATACAAAAATAATAATTAAAAAGTCAAAAATATTAATAATTATTCAGTAAAATAGAATGAATTTTCTTCGCAATAATTTTTTGTTATAATTATTATAA